>CAMHRD010000108.1 GCA_946187365.1 uncultured Bacteroidales bacterium | reverse complement strand
AATAGAGAAAAACTCCCCGGACGGCATAGCCTCCCTGGCAATGGGTTACCTCTATCTGGGAGACCTTACTCAGGCAGAGATTTTGCTCAGAAAGGCGCTGATTTTTGATCCAAACCACCAGATGGCTCTGATTGGTTTGGCTGAGGTTCAGACTGAGAAGAAGCTCAGGAAAAAGATGAGAAAACGTTAAAGACAGACTTATGACTATAGCTGAGAGAATAATGCTTACCCTTAAGGGTATAGGAATTGGTGCAGCCAACGTAATACCGGGTGTGAGCGGCGGTACAATAGCCTTCCTTACAGGTATTTACGAGAGACTCATCAACTCCCTTAAATCTTTTAACGTAACCACTACAAAACTCCTCTTTAGGGGAAAGATTAAAGAGTGGGCAAAACAGACAGATATTGTCTTTCTGTTCTACATTCTTCTGGGTGTTGCAATAAGCGCATTCTCTCTTGCTAAACTGATGGTTTATCTGCTTCATAACGAGCCTATTGCAACCTGGTCATTCTTCTTTGGACTGGTGCTGGTTTCCTGCTGGTACGTTACCAAAGAGATAAAGAAGTGGAACGTGGGAGTATGGTTCAGCCTCCTGTTGGGCACAGCCATAGCAATCTGGGTTTCACTGGCTTCTCCAACTGAGACCCCGGATACCTGGTGGTTCCTTTTGATTGCAGGAGCGGTAAGCGTTTGCGGTATGATACTCCCGGGCATCTCGGGCAGCTTCCTGCTTGTACTTATGGTTAAGTATGAGGATCTTATGAACAGCATCAGCACCCTCAACAAGACACGTCTTCTGCTCTACGGAATTGGTGCTGTTGCAGGAATCTTGGCCTTCTCACACCTTCTGGGATACCTTCTCAAACACTGGTACAACCAGACAATTGCGCTGCTTACAGGCTTTATGGTGGGTTCGCTCATTAAGATATGGCCGTGGCAGCAGATTATCCAGCAGGAGGGAGATAACGCCATAAGCCGTCCAATCTTACCTTCTCAGTTTGAGCAGATTTACAGCAAAAGCCCTCAGATTGCCACTGCTATCATAATGGCGGTACTCGGTGTGGCTCTTGTAGTTATTGTTGAGTATTTGGCGGCAAAAGGCAAAAAAGAAAAATAATACTTTTCAGCTAAAGAAATTTTGTTACATTTGCACTCCCAAATGAAACAAAGGGACTGGTTCGGTAGCTCAGCTGGATAGAGCAACAGCCTTCTAAGCTGTGGGTCTTGGGTTCGAATCCCAACCGAATCACAAAAAGGCTGACTAACAATTTGTTAGTCAGCCTTTTTGTGATATTTTCACCCCCGGCTTCGCCGGCCCCTCCAGGGGCATGCGGTGCTCCGCACCGGCCGCTGAAGCGGCTTAATATCGTCCTTCAAGTTTTGACTGCGCTTTAGAAGCGGACGCCTACAAAGGCTCTGACAATCCAGTCATCCGTGGTCATGAAGTAGGTTTTCTTGTGCCCTACTCTAAAGTGATTGAAGAATCCGGAAATGCCGAATATGAATCTGTCATTAGGATAGTAACTAATTGAGCTTCTGAGCATATAGGTATAGGAGACGTGAGTGTTGCCTCCAAAAAACCTCATTTGCAAATCCTTTTCTTCTTCTGACCATTCTCCGGATAATTTGGTTACGGATTTGGTGGTAATCAAAAGCATAGGCAGAACGGATGCATGAATAGTCCAACCTTTATATGGAACCCAGTTGTATGCATAACCTGCTCCAATAGCCCCCTGACGGAGTTGTATTTTGTCTATACCACCAAGACACAATGCAAACAGAAAAGATTCAATAGCCTGTTCAGGATTAGAATCAATATCCTTAGGCATCATTAAAGACAAACGGTTTTGAAAGAGAGTCAAGCCTGCAATAATACTACCGGCACTCTTTTTCTGGTACTTAGAATAACTCATTGCGGCATTGTAGGAGAACTTCTTGGAGTTGAACACATAGTAGGCATTGAGTATAAAGGACTCTACTTTCATTGAGTTTGTACTAAAACTGGACTTTCCTTCCTCACCGTCACTCTTAATATACAAGCTGCCGGTTAGAGCCTTTGTAGAGTGAAAACGAAACTCACCTCCTATAGGTGAGGAATACATTGTAAATGAGAGGTCTTTATTGTAATGCTTGTTTACATCCCAAGAGTAGCTTAATCCGTACCCCATAAAATAGGCTCCGAAAGAGAGCTGATTCTGAAGTTTAGACCTAAGATTAATTACAACTTTATCCAAGTTAAAATAATCTCCATCGTCCAAATCAAATTCCAAATTTTTGCTCTGAAGTTTCAGATGCACATCTGCAAGGTAAGTGTTGGTGAAGATGGACCACCTCTTTTTAGGAGCTCCTATATAGCTGGTATCCACCCCGCTAAGTTCATTCTTCTCTATATAATCAACTATCTGGTCAATACCTGAACGGAATGCGCTTTTTGGTTTTTCTATTGCTATCTGATCAGTTTCCTGAGAGAAGGAAACCAACGGAATAATCAATAAAGCAATGAATAAAAGAGAGCGTTTCATAATATGTGTTTTTATCTGTTGTCTGAATAGCCGAAAGGATGCGGAGCCAGAGGGAGTTTGGCAAGCGGGTGATAATCACCCTTTAAGCCAACCGGGGTGGCGTTACGGATCTGGCTCACAATCTCAATACAAGGACGTGCCTCGCTGATTCTGAAGCCGTTGCCGCTGAGTATTTTCTCATAGCTTACGGTGTGGAGTTCAGTAAAACCTGCGCTGAACTCAAACTCGTCACCGTCTATACTGAGGGTGCGGTAGGTTCTCTTCTCTCCCTGAACGGCGTTTTCCGGAAGGCATTCCGCATTGATAGAGAGGAAGTAACGGACTCTTGCACGCTTGAGTTCAAGATAACCGGCCACGCGGTCAAAACTCATAACGTGAACAATGTTCTTCTGAACCGGACCGAATATCCACTGAAGCATATCATAGAAGTGTACGCCAATGTTGGTAGCAACGCCGCCGCTCTTGTGGATATCACCCTTCCAGGAGGCGTAATACCATTTACCTCTGGAAGTTATGTAGGTAAGGTCCACATCATAGATCTTATCTTTTGGACCGTTATCCACCTTGTTTTTAAGGGCTATGATACTGTCGTGAAGCCTGAGCTGCAAGATGGTATAGGCTTTATGGCCCGTCTCCTTCTCCAGTTCTACAAGGTTGTCTATGTTGTAAGGGTTGAGTACCAGCGGTTTTTCACAGATGACATCACATCCCAGCCTGAGGCCGTAACGAATAAAGGCATCGTGAGTATAGTTTGGGGTGCAGATGGAGAGCCAGTGAAGCGGGTCACTGGTTCTCATACGCTTGGAGCAGAAGCGGTCAAACTGCTCGTTTTCAGTGTAAAAGGAGCACTCCGGGAATGAACTGTCCAGACGTCCCACACTGTCAAACTTATCGTATGCTACGAGCAGGTTATTGCCCGTATCCTTAATTGCCTTAATATGTCTGGGAGCAATATAACCTGCTGCCCCTATCAGTGCAAAATTTAACATATTGCAATATACTAAAAAGATTCCATTGTGCAGTACTTTAGCAGTATCTCCAGCGGATGGTGGGCCCTGATTCCCGTGCCGTCCAGTATCTGCTGGCGGCAGCTTGTACCGGGCGCAAGTACAAACAGCGGTGAGCCTTCTGCCTCTTTATGCTCTTTAACTGCCTTTCTAACAGCCGGAAAGAGAACCATCTCCCCTATCGCGATAGATTTTTTGTAATGCTCCTTCTCATACCCGAAACTACCGGCCATACCGCAGCAACTGCTCGGAATGACATTCACCTTTGCACCCTGTAACAGAGTAGTGAGTACCCTCTGAGTCTTCTCAATTCCAATCAGAGATTTTTGGTGGCAGTGGCCGTGGAGGAAAATCTCCATCTCATCATTTGAGAAACTCTCCGGCGTTATTCTACCAGCCTCTATCTCCCTGAGTATGAACTCATCATAAAGGAGAGCGTTCTTTGCAAGAGAGGCAGCCTTCTCCTCAAGGTCTTCATTTACAAGATCCGGATATTCATCTCTGAAGGAGAGAATGCAGGATGGTTCAATGCCCACCAGAGGAGTCTCTTCTGTTATGATTGGAGAGAGAATTTCTACGTTTTTGTTTGCGTACTTCTTTGCCAGTTTAAGGCAGCCTTTGGAGATGGCGGCACGTCCGCTCTCCACGTGGTGCGGTATTTCTACCTCATAACCAAGCTTTAAGAGAAGCCTTGCAAAAGAAAGTCCCAGTTCCGCCTCCTGGTTGTTGGTGAACTCGTCTGCAAAGAGATAGACTTTGCCTTTGGGTTTTGGTTGTGTATGTTTTGCCTGTTCTCTCTTTACAAGAGTGTGCATTGTGTAACGGCTGAGCGTTGGAATATGACGCTCCGCAGCAAAGTGTACAATGCTCTTAATCAGGCGTTCCGTAAGGGAGTTGGTTGCAAAGAAGTTATAGAGCGGTCTTACCGTGCGGCCCAGTTTTTCAAAGAGAGCCATACGGGCAATCATCCATATCTTAAGCGGAGTACCCTCCGCATCCCACTTATGCTGAAGCAGTTCCGCACGTATGCGGGTCATATCCACGTTAGACGGGCACTCGCTCTTGCACCCCTTGCAGGCAAGGCAGGAGTTTAAAACCTCCTCAATCTCAGGCGCTTTTACAAGTTCCTTAAATGATATCTTTGATTGCTGTGACGAATTTCCGTAGGTAAGAAGTTCCCTCAAGACGTTGGCTCTTGCACGGGTGGTGGTGGTCTCCTCCATAGAAGATTTGAAGGAAGGACACATTGTTCCGCCAATGAGGTTGGAACGGCGGCAGACACCGGCACCGTTACATTGCTCTATATTTGAGAGGAATGCGTAAGGCTGAGTTTCATTGTGAGTAAAGCCTCTGTTCCAGCGGAAGTAGGTCTTCTGTGGAAGGTTGTATTCAAGAGTTGTTATAAACCTCAGATACTCATCCATTGGAGGAGTATCA
>CAMHRD010000107.1 GCA_946187365.1 uncultured Bacteroidales bacterium | reverse complement strand
GTTTTACCCCACTGGTGTTTGAGACCAGCGCGTCTACCAATTCCGCCATCCGGGCCTCAGAGGATGCAAATATAATAAAAAAGTAGTTGTTGCCAACAAGGGGCCGTTACCAGTTGAAGGTTATTGTCTTCTTGATATCTGGATGGAGAGAGTGGTAAACAGGGCAGCTCTTTGCGGCAGCCTCAATGACTCTCTTCTGCTGAGGGGTGAAGTTGCTCCCTTTAGGGAAGCGGAAATCTACCTTTATCTCCACAACTCTTCTTGGATCTGTTCCCATTATCTTCTCTGTCTCAACCTCGGTGCCCTCAAGGTTGTAGCCGTAACTCTCTGCAGATATGCCCATTATTGTGAGCATACAGCAGCTTAATGAGCTGGCCAGAAGATCTGTTGGGGAGAAGCTCTCTCCCTTTCCGTGGTTGTCCAATGGTGCGTCCGTAATAATCTTTGTTCCGGACTGAAGGTGGGTAACTTCATTGCGGAGGTTGCCCTTATAAACGGTAAGCATTTTTGTCATATTGGGTGTATTTACGTGGCTTAACAATCTCTCCCATAAGAGTTGCGCTGGTGGCGGAGAGAACCTTTACATGAACAAAGTCTCCGGGAGCGCAATCCTTTTTATCAAAGACGCAGACCTTGTTTTGAGGGGTGCGTCCAATCATCTGATTCTCCGAACGTTTGGAGGTCCCCTCAACCAGAACCTCGTATGTCTTGCCAATGCACTTTTTATTGGCTGCAAGAGAGATGGTGTTCTGAAGGGCTATGATTTCATTCAGACGTGCGGTCTTTGTCTCTTCCGGGACATCATCGGGATATCTCTTGGCAGCCAGGGTATCAGGCCTTTGTGAATATTGGAACATAAAGGCGCTGTCATACTGTACCTCCTTAAGAAGCGAGATGGTCTGTTTGTGATCCTCATCTGTCTCAGAGCAGAAGCCTGCAATTATATCTGTGGTGATGGCGCTGTCTGGCAGTATCTCTCTGATATCTTGAATTTTCTGAAGGTACTCCTCTCTGGTGTATTTGCGGTTCATCTTCTCCAGCATACGGCTGCTGCCGCTCTGAACAGGCAGATGAATGTGCGGGCAGATGTTAGGATACATTGCCATGGTGTAGAGCACTCCCTTTCTAATATCCTTTGGATGAGAGGTTTGGAACCTTACTCTGAGTTTTGGATTTACAAGAGCAACAAGCTCCAGCAACTGTGCAAAGTTAACGGTGTGGGTAGGGTTATCCGGATCTGTCCAAAGGTAGGAATCTACGTTCTGTCCCAAAAGCGTAACCTCTTTGAACCCCTCCTTTACCAGTTGTTTTGCCTCACGTTCTATGCTCTTTGGATCTCTGCTTCTTTCCCTTCCTCTGGTAAATGGAACAATGCAGTAAGAGCACATGTTGTTGCAGCCTCTCATTATGGAGATGAAGGCTGTAACTCCGTTGGAATCAACGCGTACCGGGTCTATGTCTGCGTAGGTCTCAACCTTGGAGAGGGTGGTCTCAGTAAGTTTTTCTCCGCCCTCAGATATGTGTTTGATAACACTTGGAAGGGAGCGGTATGAGTCAGGCCCAATGGAGAAATCTACGTTGTTGTTCTCCAGGAGTTTTTCCCTGAGGCGCTGAGCCATACACCCCATAACTCCTACAATTACATTTGGACGTTTTTTCTTCTCCTGATGGAAAACCTCCAAACGCCCCAGAACTCTCTTCTCTGCGTTATCCCTTACGGAGCAGGTATTTACAAGAATCACATCTGCCTGGTGGATATCTTCCGTAATGGAGCACCCCTCATTTACGAGAATGGATGCTGCCACCTGAGAATCATTCACATTCATCTGGCATCCGTAGGTTTCTATGTAAATCTTCTGTTCCATGGCTTCTCTTTTGCAAGACAAAGATAAGATTTTTAACTTTGTCTTTGGATATGAAAAAGATACTCTACATACTTCCTCTGCTTCTCCTGGTTTCTCTTTACGCCAAGGGGCAGGATACTCTTAAGGTTCAGCCACCGTTTATGGATACGATGGATTCCACTCTGATTAACACCTCCGTATTTAATCTTCTCTCCCAGTCTTCCGGCGGCAACATTACCGTCAACCAGACTCCTGAGGTTAAGGGGGCGTTTGAGCGTTATCTTGCTTTGCAGTCTGCAAAGAAGAGAAACGGTTACAAGGTGCTGGTATATTCAAGCAACGCCCAGAGTGCAAGACGGGTATCTGCAAGCGTAGAGAGCTCACTCAAAAGCGCTTACCCAAATCTGAAAGTATACAGAGATTACAAGGCGCCATACTTTATGGTGCACGTTGGTGATTTCCGCAACAAGTCAGATGCTATGAAAATCTGCTATGAACTCTCCTCAGAGTATAAGCAGGCAAAAGTTGTAAAGTCCGTTATAGGCTGGTACGCTTTTTAAAGACCTTTCTTCTCATCCACCATTTGTACTTTTTCTCTTCCGCCCACTTGCGGATAGGGGCTACGTGGCGGTCCAGTTTCTCCGGATAGATATCTGAAATTTTTATGAGAAGACCCGTCTCTTCTACTCCTCCAAAGCCCTCGTTTATAGAGGTTTCAAAAATCTTCATAGAAGGTGAGAGGTTCATATATGAGTGAATGAGAGGAGGAATGTTCTCTCCTCTGTTCTTAAGTTCCTTAACCAAAACTTTGCAGGCCTCCTTGTAATCAAGCCCCTCGAAGAGAGAGATGATGTACGGATCTTTGGTGTTGCAATCCAGTGGCTTATAGGCAAGTACAAGACCCTCGGTGTCTGGGAAATAGCGGTTTAGGAAGGTAATCAGAATGTTTCTTGCACTGCGGTTGTAACCGGTGTACATTGTTACCTTTCCAAAGAGATACTTAATGTTGTCATACTTTGCAATGAGAGCACCCAGTCCGTCCCAAAGGTTGTCCAGAGCAAAGATGCTCTTTCTGCGGAGGTTGGCACTCTGGTAGTTAGGCTGTATGAAACTTCTTCCCAGTTCAATGGTCCAGGGAAGATAGGTGTTAACAAACTTATCTGAGAACTTGAAGAGTTCTGCCGTAGCCATCTTCTTGGGATCCAGCGCACTGCATACAATGTAACGGTAGCCGCCAATAATCTCCTGTTCCTCTTTATCCCACACTATGAGCTGTTTATAGGCATCCTCGGAATCTGTATCATACTCATCTATATCTATGGACTTTCCGGTTCCGCCTCCGCCCAAACGGAAAGAGACCTCTCTCAGTCTTCCAATCTCTCTCATTGTAAAAGGGGAATCTGCAGCGGTAACTTCAAAGATATAGTTATCTCCCTTGCGGGTTTTTCCTATAAACTTCTCCGGAGTTAATTCCCTTTTAATCAGTTCTCTGTCTATTGCTTCAACTACGGTCTGCATAACTGTACACTATTTTTCTAATCTCATTGCACCAATGCTGAGGGCTCTTGCCGGATGCTGCAATCTCTTCCCAGCTTATAGGACTCCCGATAGTCATCGTAAGTTTACGGTTCTTTTGGCGGAACATCTCTCTTGGCAGCAGAATCATCTCTATGAAGGCCTTGATACCCAGTGCCATCCTTATCTTTGAGGTCCAGTAGAAGAGTTTGGAATTTTTGCCGTTGAAGTAGAGCGGAACAATAGGGCGCTTGCACTTGAGCGCCTCCTTAATGAAACTGTTCTTCCACTCAAGATCCTGTATCTTGCCCTTAATCAGACGGGAGCAGGCACCGGCAGGAAAGTTCAGAACGTTGTAGTCAGACTCATAGAGTTCCTTTACCAGTTTTATACCCTCTCTTCCTGTGGAGCCGAGGTTGTTTACAGGAACAAAAATCTCCTGCAGAGGTTCTACATTCATAAGAATGTCATTTACCAGAAACTTGGAAGGGCCAAACTTCTTGTTCATCTCTGAGGCTATAATCATTCCATCCAATCCTCCCAGCGGATGGTTGCTAACGAATATATATCTTTGCCCCTCCTTAAGTGATTCAGGGTCAAGTAATTTTACCTCTCTGGTAACGTTCATGTATTTGAGGGTGGCCTCTGCAAACTCAACTCCCTTCAGGTGGCCGTAGTTCTCCAGCACATGGTTTATCTCCTTAAGGTGAACAATTCTTGCCATAAGTCTGATAACAAACTTAGGAAGCTTTTTTGCCAGCTTGGGATTCTTCTTTTTTACTACTTCTTCAAGATTGATAGGTTCCATATACCTCACTTGCTTTACTCGGCAAATTTAAAAAAAATAGTATCTTTGTGTAGATATGGCAAAGCAATCATCAAAAACGGGATTAGGGATAGGTCAGACCACTGCGCAGATACAGACTCTGACCCCTATACAGATCCAGACAATCAAACTTCTGGAACTCCCTCTTGTTGAGCTTGAGCAGAAGATACAGAAGGAGATAGAGGAGAATCCCGTGCTGGAAGATCCGGAAGAGAGCCAGAAAGATGAGAATCCGGAAGAGCGCAAGAAACTGTCGCTGAGTGAAGTAAAAGACGATACCATTCCTTCATACAAACTCTACGTAAACAATCGCGGAAAAGATGAGAGGCCGCAGTACAACACCTTCTCCGTTAAGGAGAGCCTCTATCAGTCTCTGTTAGACCAGCTTGGATACCGCAAGATGGATGAGAGAAGACGCAAGATTGCAAGTTTTATCATCTGCTCTCTGGACTCCGGCGGTTATCTTACAAGAGATCTCTCTTCATTAGAGAACGATATCTTTCTCCGTTTGGGAATTGATACTACCGTTGAGGAGTTGGAGAAGATTCTTACGGAGGATATTCAGCAGCTGGATCCTGTTGGAGTAGGTGCGCGCAACACAAAGGAGTGTCTTATTCTTCAACTTAAGGCAAAGGAGAACAGAACTCCTGCAATAGAGCATGCTCAGCAGATTCTGGAGTCTTATTATGAGGAGTTTACAAAGAAACACTTTGAGAAGATAATGGCCCGTCTGAACATTACGGAAGATGAGGTAAAGGATGCAATGGATGAATTTAAGGATTACGACTATAT
>CAMHRD010000106.1 GCA_946187365.1 uncultured Bacteroidales bacterium | reverse complement strand
AATTCCTTGGGAGAAAGAAGGAATGCTGGCACCGGGGCAGAATGAAAATGAGAGATATACAGGAGGAATGTATAAGTTTGGTAGTCAGACGGCTATCGTGAATAGAGGGCTGGCCCGCGGAAAGTCAATAATTCCAAGGTACTTCAACCGTCCGGAGATTGTGGAGATTACCTTAATCCCTAAAAAGTGAGAGTGTGAAATCAGTTGCAATCATAGGCGGAGGAGCCGCAGGATGTTTCTGTGCAGTCAATCTCAAAAGGATGGCTCCGGATATGGTTGTGCGTATCTATGAGGCTCAGAATAAACTTCTTGCAAAGGTTGCTATAACCGGCGGAGGCCGTTGCAACATAACAAACACCTTCAACAACTACAAGGATGCAGGCGGTAAGATTACCCGCCTGGAGGAGGTTTACCCAAGAGGAAACAACCTAATGAAAAGGCTCCTTATGAGCTTCAGCAATGAAGATACTCTAAGATGGTTTGAGGAATTGGGAGTAAGGTTCACTGCCCAGGAAGATGAGTGCATCTTCCCTAAATCACAGGATGCAATGGAGATTGTAGGCGCCCTGCAAAGAGAGATTAAAAGGCTTGGCATTGAGGTTGTTACGGGCAGTAAAATCACAGACATAGATGAACTTAAAGAGGATATCAAAGTTGTAACCGCAGGAGGCGGAAAGAGTCTTAACTTTCTCTCATTTCTAAATAACAGAGAGATTGAGATAGAGCCTCTGCACCCATCACTCTTTACCTTTGAGATAAAGGAGAAGGAACTTACACAAATGAGCGGAACCGTGGTTGAAAACGTAAGGTGTTCCATCCCAACTACCAGGTTCAAATCTTTTGGTCCTCTGCTTGTAACAGACTGGGGGTTAAGCGGTCCCGCAATTTTAAAACTCTCCTCATACGGAGCGGTTTACCTTGCGGAAAACAACTACAGTGCACCCCTATCCGTAAACTGGCTGGGCCGTGATATGGACTCCGTAATCAAAGAGATTAAGAGCATTACGGAGCAGAATCCGCACAAAAAACTCTCTTCCGTTGCACCAAAGGAACTTACCCTAAGGCTTTGGTCTTATATCATAAAAAGGGCCGGAATAAGGGAGGATATACGCTGCAACGAACTTGGCAGCAAGGGGCTTAACAAACTGGCAAACACCCTCTTTGCAGACAGTTACAGCATAACGGGCAAGGGAAAGTTTAAGGAGGAGTTTGTAACTGCCGGAGGCGTCTCACTCAATGAGGTTAATTCCAACACTCTCCGCAGTAAAAAATATGAAGACCTCTACTTTGCGGGAGAGGTCCTCAATATAGATGCAATTACCGGAGGCTTCAACCTCCAGGCGGCCTGGACTACCGGTTACACAGTAGCCCGTGCAATAGCCTCACTGTAAGCTATTCTACAGGTTTAAAATCACTCTTTGCGGCACCGCATAACGGGCATACCCAGGAATCCGGAATATCCTCAAACGCTGTTCCCGGAGCTATTCCTCCATCCGGATCACCCTCTTTAGGGTCATAAATGTAACCGCAAGGTTCGCACTCGTACTTTTTCATAATCAAAGTTTTTTATTGGTTTATACTAAGTTTTTAGATAGAATTTCCATTGCTTTTTCCAGAGAGATTCTGTCTGTTTCATCAAAGGTTCCAACAGATGTACTGTCTATATCCAGCACTCCTATCACCTTGTCATTCTTAAAGATAGGAACCACAATCTCACTTCTGGAGAGAGAACTGCAGGCAATATGACCGGGGAACTCCTCCACATCCTTAACAACAACGCTCTTTCTCTCCTTCCAGGCGGTTCCGCAAACTCCCCTTCCATAGCCAATCTCATAGCAGGCAACCGGCCCCTGGAACGGGCCCAGAATAAGTTTCTCTCCCTCAACCATATAGAAACCAACCCAGAAGAAGCCCAACTTCTCCTTAATAAGAGCTGCGCAGTTTGCCAGCACTCCCACATTGTTATTAACTCCCTCAGTAAGAGGAGAGAGAGTCTGAATAACCTCTCCGTATACTTTTTCCTTATCCGTCATAATATATTTAACAGTTCCTTAAACTCTTTGAGCCTTAGTAGGTTCTCATGGTCATACTCCTCCACCACCTCATGCTGCCATAACTTATTGAATGAGATTAAAACTCCCTTTCCCCCTATCTCCAATACCGGAGCAATATCAGACTTAAAGGAGTTGCCCACCATCATAAATTCAGAGCAGGAGATATTGTTATGGGCACATAACCGCCTGTATTCCAAAGGAGTCTTATTGGAGGCTATCTCCACGTCATCAAAGAACTCACCCAGGGCGGAGCGTTCCAGTTTGTTCTCCTGCTCAAGCGGATCTCCCTTTGTAAAGAGGACCATCCTGTATAAGCCCTTGTTCTTTAAAGCCTTGAGAGTATCATACACTCCCCAAAGCGGTGTTGCAGGATTATTTAAAATCTCTCTTCCAATCCTTACAACCTCACTCATAGTCTCATTGGAAACGGTTCCGCCGCTCACCTTTATTGCGTTCTCTACCAGTGAGATAATGAAGGCTTTGGTACCGTAGCCCAGAGATGGCATATTGGCGCACTCCCTCTCATATAGAGAGTCAAAGACCGCCTTCTCACCGCCGTAACAAGAGAGCAACCGGCAGTAATCATCCACCGCTTTGTCAAAGAGGGACTGATTATCCCAAAGGGTATCGTCCGCATCAAATGCAATGAGCCTTATGCCGGTTGTGTCAAAACTCAACTCAACAACTTCTATTTGTTGAACATATCCTTAATGCAACCAATTGAGCTCAAGAGGCTTGAAGCATCGTATGGGAGGTATACCGTCTTGTTATCCTTACCGGTTACCATCTCCTTAAGGGTTGCAATGTACTTATCTGCAAGCATATAGTTTGCAGGAGACATATTGGAATCCTTAACTGCCGCTGCAATTCTTGCAATTGCTTCAGCCTCAGCATTTGCCTGGAGTACCTTTGCCTCAGCCGTTCCCTGTGCCTGTAAAATCTTGGTCTGTTTCTCAGCCTCTGCACGGTTAATCTGGGCAGCCTTAAGACCCTCAGACTCAAGGATTGCCTTCTCCTTGTCTCCGGATGCCTTAAGCACCTTAGCTCTTCTTTCACGCTCTGCCTGCATCTGCTGCTCCATAGCGTCTCTTACGCTGTTTGGAGGGGTAATATCCTGTAGCTCAACGCGGTTAACCTTCACGCCCCACTTGTTTGAAGCCTCATCCAGCACTGCACGCAGTTTGGAGTTAATGGTATCACGGCTGGTAAGAGTCTGGTCCAACTCCAACTCTCCAATGACGTTACGCAGTGTAGTCTGAGTAAGTTTCTCAATAGCGTAAGGTAGGTTATCAATCTCATATACAGCCTTTACAGGGTCTGTAATCTGGAAATAGAGCAATGCGTTAATTGTAGTTGTAACGTTATCCTTTGTAATAACGCTCTGCTTAGGGAAGTCAAACACCTGCTCACGCAGATCAATCTTATCACTCTGACGCATAATCACATGCGCCTTTCCGTCATAACCCTCCACAACCTTACGGATATAGACCTTACGAGGCTTGTCAATGATAGGCCAGATGATATTCACTCCGGAAGGGAGCGTAGCGTGGTACTTACCAAGTCTTTCAACTATCTTTGTCTCAGACTGTTGAATAACCTTAATTCCGGAGAGTACAAAGAGTACTACTATCAGAACTATAACTCCTAAAATGAATCCTATTCCTTCCATTTTTCAATTATTTAATTATCAAATACTTAATTGACTCTCTTAACTGTAACAATAACGCTGTCAAGCTTAAGAATCTCAACCTGAGCCCCCTTCTCAATTGGGCTGTTGTCTACAGAAACTGCCTTCCAATCATCTCCGTCCACCTTAACTCTACCTCCGCCGGTAGCTGGATCAATTGGCTCAGATACAAAGCCTTTGCGGCCAATAAGAGCATCCACGTTGGTCTTAACCTCTTCCTTTCCCTTCTTATAGAAGAACTTCAAAAGTAGAGGACGCAGGAATACGAATGCCAACAGAGTTACCACGGCAAACAATATCACCTGCCAGGTCACATTTCCTCCGCACAGAGAAACAATCATTGAGGCCAGCGCTCCAAATGAGAAGCAGATTACTGCAATACCCGTTGTAAAAATCTCAATTACAAAGAAAACCAAGGCCGCTATAAGCCAAATATGCCATACTTCCATAACGCAATAAACTATTTGTCCATAAAAGTACGCATTTTCCTCATCATAAAAAAGGGATGATTGAATAATCACCCCTTTCTTACAATCTATGTTGACCTTTTATCTAGCCTACCAGCTCCATACCCTTCTTAATAGCCTCCTCATTCTGAGGAATGAGGCCGTGGTGGCGCTCAGGAAGAGTTTTCTTAAGAGCCTTAAGTACGCTCTCAATCTGTACTATAGGATGGAGTTTGAGGTAACTTCCAAGGAGAATCATATTAAAGATTTTGATAAGATTCATCTTGGCTGCAACATCCATTGCATCAACACGGTAGATGTTGATATCCTTTCTTGTAGGAGGGATGCTTATTCCGTAACCGTCATAAATAAGTGTACCGCCCGGTTTTACGGAGTTCTCAAACTTCTCCATAGAAGGCTGGTTGAGAATGATGGCAATAAGAAAGATCAATTTCACAATTATAATATATGATCAAGTTCCTTTTCCACCAGCACGCATGCAAACCCCATCTGATTTTTCTGTGGTACATAACCATGCTTTGCCACTTCGCGATCGCCCGAAAAATGAGCCTCATACACCCTCGGATCCACCTCCGGGTTCAGCACATATCCCAACTTTTCATAAAAGACCTGCGCCCTGTCCTGGCTGTTGATCACAATATGTCTGACGCCGCTGTCTGCGATCCACTTTTCCGCTTCGCCGATAAGCAGACGACCTACGCCGCTCTTTTGACAAGCCCTGGTCACACATACACGCTCGATCTTCCCAATGTGCTTTTCCGGATAAGCAATGCGACATCCCGCTACCGGTTTATGATCCTCCACTAACACCACCGCCCTGTAATTTTCATCCACCGGTCCATCATGGGAAAATTCAC
>CAMHRD010000105.1 GCA_946187365.1 uncultured Bacteroidales bacterium | reverse complement strand
TGGGTACTGCCATAATCATAGTAGACGGCCTCATAACTCTCTCAACAGTAATTGCTTTTGGAGATTGGAAACTCCCAATGTACTCCTGGCTCATTATCATAATTGAGAGCAAAATCATAGATATGGTCATAGAAGGACAGAGCGCCAAGACCATGATGATTATAACAGACAAGACGGAGGAAATCCGCAAGATTATCATAGATGAGATGGAGAGGGGAGCAACCCTCATCCCTGCCAAGGGAATGTACAAGGGAGATGAAAAGAACATAATCTACGTAACCCTCACCAGAAGAGAGATGATTGCCCTACGTTTCCGCATAGCAAAGATAGACCCAAGGGCCTTCATAAACATTGTAGATTCATCTGAAATTCTTGGAGAAGGATTCAAATCAATCAAGGAATCCTAGCCTTCTTACCAACCTCTTTGCAGCATCCAGTTTAGGGTATACTGTAACCGCATAGTTGGCCCACTCTTTGGCCAGTTCTCTCTCTCCCGATAGTTCACAGCACACTGCTATATTGTGCGCTGCGCAGGCACATTTCTCTTTTGCCTTCTCACTCCCGTTATCCGGCTCCGCATAGTACTTTATCCACCCATCAATAGCCTCCTTAAACTTAAAATCTCTCACCTTCTTAATCAGCTCACTCCACATTGGATCATCCGGGTACCACATCAGCGGCCAGCTCACTTCTATCCATCTGCCGGATACCTGGGTACTTATCCTCTCTGCCAGTTCCTTTCCTAAAAGCTCTGCAGGAATATTGGTTGTCTTAGTGCGTGCAGTAAGAACATCATTCATCCTCTTCTGATGGAAGAGCGTGTCTGTCATACCGTTATAGCAACTTACGGTAACTGCGTAAGGCAAATCTATCACCATACCCTCACTGTTGTTATAGCCGTTAGGATTAGGGGAATAGGAGAATAGTTTGAGGTCATATACAAACACCATTAACCTGCTTGCGCTCTCAACCATAAGGCTCTCCATATAGAGCGTATCTGAGAACCCCTTAAACTCCTCTGACGGAACAGTATAGGCATATACGGTACCTGCAGCCAACCCTCTCTCCGTCTCAAAACTCTCTGCCATGCTCTGTACTATCTTGGCAACCAGAGTGCTGTCTTCACTGCCATAAACACCAAAGAAAGCAACGTCATTGTTCCCCTTGGTATCCAGGTAGTAACTGTTCTTATCCATCACATCCGTCCTAACGTAAGTCTCCTGCACAACCGCACAACTTGCAGCCATACAGCAGCATAGAGCCAGAACAGCAAAACTCGTAAACCAAGAAATCTTTCTCATCACTTAAAGTATATTCAAAGATTGTTCCCTAATCTTCTCCAGTTCATCCTTCATCTTAACCACCAGAGACTGAATGACGGCATCATTTGCCTTGGAACCCAGCGTGTTAATCTCACGACCCATCTCCTGAACAATAAATCCTATCTTCTTACCTGCAAGCGGATCACCCTCAATAGTTTCCATAAAGTATTTGCAGTGTTGGGCCAGACGTACCTTCTCCTCGTTTATGTCCAACTTCTCCACATAGAACACAATCTCCTGCTCCAAACGGTTGTTATCTACCGCAATACCGCTCTTTTCCACCTTCTGGCGCAGCCTCTCCTTAATTGCCGGAACCCTCTTAACATCCTCCTTCTTAACCTGCTCCAGGCACTTTAAGATATTTGCAACTCTCTTAGTCACATCCTTATAGAGAGCCTTGCCTTCTGTATCCCGATAGTTATTTATCTTCTTAACAGCCGCCTCAATGGCCTTATCTATTTTGGCCATATCTGCCTCACTCAGTTTGTTCTCTTTACTCTCCAGAACCTCCGGCATCCTCAATATGGCCGCCAGCAGGGCACTCTCATCCGCCCCACCACCGGCAACTTTTTTAGCCTGAACCAAAAGGCTCTTGGCCAGCGGCTCGTTAATTACACGGCGCACCGTACCGCTCTTCATCTCCTGGGTAACGGAGAACTCAATGCTGCCCCTTACCAGTTTTTCTGCCAATAACTTCCTAATTTCAAGCTCTTTATCCTTTGGGATAATCTGACTCTTGAAATTGATATCTGCGTTTTTGCCGTTTAAGGACTTAATCTCTACCGTTATTTTGCTATGGTCAGATAGGGTGCATTCCCCCTTGCCATATCCTGTCATTGATTTTACCATAAGGCAAATTTAATGAATTGTAACCTAATTATTCCTATATTTGTAAAACATCTACAAACAGATAAAAGCAAAATGGAAGAGATTAAGAACTTTATTGAAGAAATCATTGAAGATGACCTTAAAACAGGCCGCCATAAAAGCATATTAACCCGTTTCCCTCCGGAGCCTAACGGATACCTCCACATTGGCCACGCCAAGAGTATCTGCCTCAACTTTGGAGTAGCAAAGAAATACGGCGGCAAGACCAACCTCCGTTTTGACGATACCAACCCAACCAAAGAGGATGTTGAGTATGTAGATTCCATCAAACAGGATATCAAATGGCTGGGCTTCCAGTGGGCCAGCGAGCGCTATGCTTCAGACTATTTCCAGCAACTGTATGACTGGGCAGAGGAACTGATTAAGAAGGGGTTGGCGTATGTAGATGACCAGACCCTGGAGGAGATTAGAGAGAACCGCGGAACTGTTCAGAAGCCGGGAACTCCAAGCCCTTGGAGAGACCGCTCCGTTGAGGAGAACCTTACCCTCTTCCGTGCAATGAGAGACGGTAAGTTTAAGGAGGGAGAGAAGGTCCTCAGAGCCAAGATAGATATGGCACACCCAAATATGCTCTTCAGAGACCCAATCATGTACCGCATAAACTACACCCCTCACCACCGTACAGGAACCAAGTGGTGCATCTACCCAATGTATGACTATGCACACGGAGAGAGTGACTCTATTGAGGGCATAACCCACTCAATCTGCACCCTTGAGTTTGACGTACACCGTCCTCTATATGACTGGTTCATAGAGAAATTGGGCATCTTCCCTTCTCATCAGTATGAGTTTGCAAGGCTTAACCTCACATATACCGTAATGAGCAAGCGTAAACTCCTGGAACTTGTAAAGAACAACTACGTAAGGGGTTGGGATGACCCTCGTATGCCTACCATCTGCGGTATAAGAAGAAGAGGCTATACTCCGGAGAGCATAAAGATGTTTGCAGAGAAAGTTGGTGTTGCAAAGAGAGACAACATCATAGACCTCTCACTTATGGAATGGTGTGTAAGAGAGGATCTTAACGCCAGAGCCAACCGTTATATGGCAGTGTTAGACCCTGTAGAGTTGGAACTTGAAGGCTGGGAAGAGGGCAGAGTAGAGTACGTTGAGGCTCCGCTCAACCCTGCTTTCCCTGATGGTCCTAAACGTCAGATACCGTTCACCGGCAAAGTTTACATTGAGCGTGCAGACTTTATGGAGAACCCTCCAAAGAAATACTTCCGTCTGCAGCCGGGCGGAGAGGTACGTTTAAAGTACGGCTATATTATTAAGTGCAAAGAGGTTATAAAGGATGAAGCAGGCAACATAACCAAAATTATCTGCACCTTTGACCCAACAAGCAAACCGGGAGCAGGCCCTTGGCGCAGCGTTAAAGGCACCATCCACTGGGTTAGCATAGAGCACGCCAAGAAATTGGAAGTAAGACTTGTAGACCGCCTCTTTACAGAGCAGTTTATGGATCAGATACCTGAGGGTTCAGACTACAAAGACTTCTTAAACCCTCATTCAATGGATATTACAACCGCTTACGCAGAGCCTGCACTTAAAGATGACAACAGCGGCATAGCAGTTCAGTTTGAAAGAACCGGTTACTTCTTCAAAGACCCAGACAGCACAGAAGAAAACCTTGTCTTTAACCGCACCGTCACCCTTAAGGACACCTTCAAAATGAAGTAGCCAAAACGCAAAACGCAAACAATGAAGTTCATAGGCGCACACGTATCCTCATCCGGCGGTTTAGAAAACGCTCCCCTCAATGCAAAAGAGATTGGGGCAACCGCCTTTGCTCTCTTTACAAAGAACCAGCGTCAGTGGGTTGCCAAAGACCTTACAGACAAAGAAATAGAGGCATTCAAAGAGGCCTGCCAAAAGTGCGGCTATGCACCAAATCAAATCCTTCCTCATGATAGTTATCTAATTAACCTGGGTAACCCAACAGAGGAGGGGCTTCAAAAATCAAGAGCCGGTTTCATCCATGAGATGAAGCGTTGCCAGGCCCTTGGATTGGACCGTCTTAACTTCCACCCCGGAAGCCATTTAAATGCCATTTCAGAAGAAGAATGCCTTACTCTCATTGCAGAGTCCATTAACCTTGCATTAAGCAAAACAGAGGGCGTTACCGCTGTAATTGAGAACACTGCAGGCCAGGGCTCCAACCTCGGTTTCCGTTTTGAGCAGATAGCTTTCATAATTGATAAGGTAGAAGATAAAAGCAGGGTAGGGGTCTGCATAGATACCTGCCACTCCTTTGCGGCCGGTTATGACCTTGCCTCAGAGGAGGGCTTTAAAGCAACCTTCACCCACTTTGATAAAACCATTGGTTTTAAGTACCTTAGAGGCATGCACCTCAATGATGCCAAAAAGCCTCTTGGAAGTAAAGTAGACCGCCATGAATCTCTTGGCAAAGGCTTCATTGGCATCAACTGCTTTAAGATGATAATGGAGGATGACCGCTTTAACAACATCCCCCTCATACTTGAAACACCAGACCCAACCCTCTGGCCTCAAGAAATTTCCACCCTTAAAAGCTTTGTTAAGTAACAGGAAAAAAGGAAAGAGCAGAAGAAAAAAAGAAAAAAGAAAAAAAATAAAAACAAAAAATGAGAACAGCAATCATACTCCTTGCAATCTGCATCCTGGCAGCCTCTTGCAACAACAACCAACCTACCACAGAGAATACCAATAACATCACCTTCTCAGAGCAGGAACTCTCCATAATCAACAGTGAAGATTCCGTTCTCTATGTTCTGGTTGTTGGCAACAAAGAAGACAGCCTCATTCTACGCAACTCCTCAAGAGATTTTACAGAAGAGGAACTCAATAGCGAGTATGTGCAACGCCTTGCAGAAAAGATGATTAC
>CAMHRD010000104.1 GCA_946187365.1 uncultured Bacteroidales bacterium | reverse complement strand
TCCTTAAGTACAAGCAGGACAACAACTCGCGGTTTATGTATTACCGTGATCTTACCTCCGAGAAGAGCCGCCCAGCCGTTATAGATGACCGCCAGATGGAGGTCTTTATGCTGGTGACATCTGCTAAGAGCAAGGATGTGAGGGCATTGGAGGAGGACAAGCCGGAGTACCATCAGGGACAGAAGGTGAGAGTGATTGGCGGGCTGTACAAGGGTGCAGAGGGCTACATTAAACGCATTAAACGTTCCAGAGACCTGATAGTGAGCATCCAAGGCGTTGCCGTTGTGGCAATCTCCAACATCCACCCTCAGTTCCTGGAACCGGTGGAGGTGGAATAGACCTAGAAATAACTTTGAAAGAACTAATATGTTTAAACTGATAGATTTACCGTATAGTTTGGAGGCGTTGGAGCCTGTGATTAGCGCAAAAACTATGGAGTTCCATTACGGAAAGCATCACAAGGCTTACGTTGACAATCTGAACAACCTAATTAAAGGCACTGAGTACGAGGATCTTACACTAGAGGACATAATACGTACCTCAATTGGTACCATCTTCCATAATGCCGGTCAAGTTCTGAATCACAACTACTACTTTCAGCAATTTGCACCGGCAAATTCTATTAAAAGAAAGGAGCCTCAAGGTCCTCTTGCTCAGCAGATTATTAAGCAGTGGGGGAGCTTTGAGGCCTTCAAAGAGGTTTTTGTGAAGGAGGGGCTGGCGGTCTTCGGATCTGGTTGGGTGTGGCTGGATGCCTCCAATGACGGATTCTTACAGATAAACCAGGAGGCGGGAGCCAACAATCCTATTGCCAGAGGTCTGAAACCAATTCTAACCTTTGACGTATGGGAACACGCCTACTATCTTGATTACCAGAACCGCAGAGCAGACCAACTGAAAGCGTTGTGGGATATTGTAAATTGGGAAGAGGTTGAAAAGAGGTATGAGATATAAATACTTTATATCCAAGAAGATGTGAGAATAGTTTATAAGAGGGATTAAGGAGAGAATGTTCAAAAGCAAAAGAGGATAAAGATTGAAGAAAAGTAGAACAGTAGGGTTGAAAGAATGGGATTTGAGAAAGAAAAATAAGTAATAATCAAATAATTATAAAATGAAGAGATTTCTTTTAGCGTTTGTGTTTTTGACAATGCTATCCGGCTTTGTCATGGCTCAAACATTGACGGACCAGCAGGCTATTGAGACGGCCATACAGCTGAAAAAACAAGGTATGGCTGAGGCTGATATAGCTGCCAATCTTATGCAGAAGGGTGCAACTATGGAGCAGATTCAGCGCATTCGCAACCAGTATTCCGGTGAGATTTCCAAAGTAGGAATGGACGCTACCGTGGATGGTGCAATTGCAGATGCAGCAGACCGTATGCGTGTAGATGAAACCCCAACTGTTAAAGCAGCTGAGGCATCTACAGGTGGCACTCCTTCAGCACCTGTAGAAGTAACCGAGGCTTTGTCTCCTGCCGGACAGAAAGTTTTTGGACGTGATATTTTCAACAACCCACGTTTAACCTTTGAGCCTCAGATGAATTTGGCTACTCCTCAGAACTATGTTTTGGGTCCTGGAGATGTACTGGTTGTAGATATTTACGGCCAGAGTCAACAGGCTTTGAAACTGACGGTAAGCCCGGACGGAAACGTTACCATTCCTGAGTTTGGACCTGTTCACGTTTCCGGTCTGACGGTGACTGCAGCTCAAAACAAGATTAGAGGAAGGATAGGGGGCTACTACCAAGGTTCTCAAATTAAAGCATCTCTTGGTCAGACCAGATCAATTCTTGTTAACGTTATGGGTGAAGTTCAAGCTCCAGGAAACTACACAATTAGCGCATTCTCTACCGTATTGCATGCACTATACGTTTCCGGCGGTGTGAACGAGATTGGTACACTGCGTGCCATAAAGGTGTTCCGCCAGGGCAAATTGATTACCGTGGTGGATGTTTATGAGTTTATACTCAACGGACGTTTGGCCGGTAACGTTAGATTGGAAGAGAATGATGTTATTCAAGTTGGACCGTATGACTGTATTGTAGATATATCAGGTCCTGTTAAGCGTCCAATGGCATACGAGTTGAAGAAGGGCGAAACTCTCTCAACATTAATCAATTATGCCGGTGGCTTTGCAGCCAATGCATACAAGGAGAACTTGAGAGTTCAGCGTAACAGCGGCCTGTTGAAGAAGATATTCAACGTAGATGAGAAGGATTGGGCAGGATTCAAACTGGATGACGGTGATAACGTTACAGTAGATGTTACTTACGACCGTTATGAGAATATGGTTGAGATTAAGGGTGCCGTATTCCGCCCTGGTATGTATCAGCTTGGTGAAAAGGTTAACAGCGTTAAGTCTTTGATTGAGCGTGCTGCAGGTTTGAGAGAGGAGGCAATGACTTCACGTGCAGTGCTGAGCCGTATGAAACCAAATAGAACTCAGGAGGTTATTCCTTTGGACATTGAGGGTATTCTCAGCGGCAAAAAGGCAGATATCCAGCTGAAGAATGAGGATGTTATTTTGATTCCAACCATCGCGGAGCATACTAATGCACGTACCGTCACAATTACGGGTGAGGTTATTGCTCCGGGTACATTTGAGTATGCAGACAATATGACTCTTGAGGATTTGATTCTGAAGGCAGGTGGTCTGACTGATATGGCTTCTACCGCAAAGATTGAGGTTTCCCGTAGTTTAAGAGATCCGGGTGCTACGTCTGCGGGTATGGATATTGCCAAGACCTTTACTTTTGCTTTGAAAGACAATTACATAGTAGACGGACAGAAGGGCTTTGTTTTGGAACCATACGACATTGTAAATGTTAGACGCAGTCCACTCTTCCAGGATCCTATTCTGGTTTCAATAGACGGTGAGGTAACATTCAGAGGTTCATATACAATGGAAAAGAAGAACCAGCGTCTCTCTGACTTGGTTAAGGAGGCCGGCGGAGTTCTTCCGGGTGCATACATCCGCGGTGCCCGTTTGATCAGACAAATGACTGCAGATGAGAAAGCACGTGTTCAAAAGGTTTTGGAGGTTGCCCGCCAGAGCGTTGACGGTGCAGACAGCATAAGTATAGAAAAACTTGCTCTGCAAGATAGCTATACTGTTGGTATTCATTTGGATGAGGCTCTTGAGAACCCTGGTTGCACTCAGGATATTGAGCTGATGAACGGTGACTTATTGGTAATTCCTCGTTACAACCACACGGTTAGAATAAGCGGAGATGTAAATGCTCCAAACACAGTGGCATTTGAGTCCGGAAAGGGCTACAAGTACTACGTTGAGCAGGCGGGAGGTTTTGGTAACAGAGCAAAGAGGAGTCATACTTACATTGTTTACCAGAACGGTACAATTGCAAAGGCAAGCAAGGGTAAGATTGAGCCCGGCTGTGAGGTAATTGTTCCATCCAGAGAAAAGAGGGATAGTGCCGCAGCCGCTCAATGGATAACGGGTATTTCAACCGGTATATCCTCTCTTGCTACAATGTCCGCAGCAATTGCTTACATCTTTAGTAGAAATTAGCAGTTATGAATACAGAACAAAATACAAATACCCCAGCCAAACGCCCTACGTTTAAGGAGCTTTGGCAGGACGTTAAGAGTCACCGCAAGTTGTACTACAAAGTGCTGCCTATCACTTTTGTTGTGGTAGCGTTCTTAACTCTCAGTGTTCCAAATTACTACAACTGTAAGGTGACACTTGCACCGGAACTATCGGGAAACAGAAGCAGTAGCAGCAGCTTGGCGGCATTGGCCAGCAACTTTGGTGTGAACCTGGGTACAAGACAGACCGCAGATGCCTTGTTTCCAACGCTTTACCCAGATTTGATGAACAGCGTTGCCTTCAGAACATCTCTCTTCCCAATTAAGGTTAGGCGTGCAAACGACACTACCGGTGTTACAGAGATGACATACTACGAGTATCTGAAAAAGCATCAGAAGGCACCGTGGTGGGCAAAGGCTAAAAAGGCTGTTTTCAGCGTGTTAATGTATCCTTTCAAGGGTAAGAAGAAAGCAGGAGTGGGAGAAGTTGAAGTTAACACATTCCAACTTACTAAAGAGCAGGCAGGTGTTGTAAAGGCTCTTGCTCAGAAAGTTGTGTGCGATGTAGATAAGAAGACAATGGTGATTACCATCAACGTAACAGACCAGGATCCTCTGATTTGCGCGGTAGTGGCAGATTCCGTACAGGCTCGTTTACAGGAGTTTATAACAGATTACCGCACCAAAAAGGCACGTGTAGATTTGGAATACAATAAGAAGCTTTATGCAGAGGCTAAAGAGCGTTATGAGAAGGCTCGCCAGGAGTATGTAAAGCATGCAGATGCAAATAGGAAGGTTATATTCCAGGGTGCTCAAAGTGAGATTACCGAGTACCAGAATGAGATGAATATTCAGTACCAGGCATATTCACAGGTGGCAGCGCAACTGCTTATGGCTGAGGCAAAAGTACAAGAGGAGACTCCGGCCTTTACAACCCTCCAGCCGGCTACGGTTCCTGTGCAGAAGGCGGGTCCTGCTCGTGCAAAGAAGTGTCTGACATTCCTCTTCTTGGCATTTATTGCTACAACGGTTTGGATTATTCACAAAGAGGGACATTTGATGCCGTTCTTTGCCGGTGGGGATGAGGAAGAGGGTGTTAATCATACGGCTTAAATACTTTTTCTCAATTAGTTAGCTATGGCTGAATTCAAAAACAACGGAAAACTCAAGCTCCTCATCATCGTGGGGACGCGCCCGGAGATTATAAGATTGGCGGCGGTCATCAACAAGTGCCGCACGTACTTTGACTGCCTGTTGGCGCATACGGGCCAGAACTACGACTACAACCTCAATGGGGTGTTCTTCAAGGACCTCAAGCTGGCCGATCCCGACATCTACCTGGAGGCCGTGGGCAGTGACCTGGGCGAGACCATGGGCAACATCATTGCCAAGAGCTACCAGCTGATGGTCGCCACCAAGCCCGATGCCGTGCTGGTGCTGGGCGACACCAACAGCTGCCTGAGCGTCATCGGGGCCAAGCGCCTGCACATCCCCATCTTCCACATGGAGGCGGGCAACCGCTGCAAGGACGAATGCCTGCCGGAGGAGA
>CAMHRD010000103.1 GCA_946187365.1 uncultured Bacteroidales bacterium | reverse complement strand
TTACTACCGTAACCTGCTGAATACAGGACTTATAACAAAGTATTCTCCGGAGAACTCAGGCATAACCATTACCTCCGTAAGCGGCTGGCAATACCTCAGAGACCGTATGAGTATGGATCAGGATTACACACCGGAAGACAGATACACAATGGTGCAGATGCAGAAACAGAACACCATAAGCCAGGAGGTTATTGTTAAGGGAACCTGGGATGAGATATGGGGAGGAATGGACTTCTCTACAGGCGTTTCCGGCTTCTATAACTGGAACCGCAACCAGACTCCGCTAACCTTTGGTCATGATTTTATCTCAGACCTTCAGGCAACTATGGATGCAGCAATGAGCCGCTCTCCAATAAAGGTTACTCTGTTGGATGAGTATATGGCGGTGCCGGGTCTTTTCCACCTTCCAACATCCGGTGCTGCAATCTTTCACCAGAGCGTATTCAAAGATATATTCGGAGCAAAAGGTCTCTCTGCAACTCTTGCCTTAAGATTTGATTACGAGAAGGTTAAAATTAAGTATGAGACCGGTGCGGAGATGAACTACCAGACCTCTATGAGGGGAAGGGTTACCGGTGAGGGTACATATAAAGTGAACTACATTGGCAAGCAGTATGATGAGTCTATGCCTCTGCTTCCTCGTCTTGCTCTTAAGTATGACTTCAATCCAAGAAACAACATATATGTTCTTGCAAGTAAAGGATACCGCGGAGGAGGATTCAACATTCAGATGCTGAGTGACTATATGCAGACAGACCTTACAAAGAATGTGGGAACGCTGGAGAATGATGAGACCATAAACGCTGCACTCCGTTACCGCCCTGAGTACTCATGGAACTATGAACTGGGCTCTCACCTTACATTTGTAGAGAACCGTATAAGTTTGGATATGAGCCTCTTCTGGATGAATATAAAAGACCAGCAGGTTTCTCGTTTTGTGGAGAGCGGCCTGGGAAGATACACCTCCAACGCAGGCGAGAGCCGCAGCCGCGGAATGGAAATCTCCTTCATTGCAAAACCTTTTTACAACTTTACCGTTACTGCAGATTACGGCTTTACAGATGCCAAGTTTGTAAAGAACCTCACCCAGGTTGTAGTTAACGAGGGAGGCAAGAGAACGCTGGCAGACAGAGACTTCAAAGATAAGAGGGTTCCGTTTGCTCCAAAGCACACCCTCCATCTTGCAACCTGCTACAAGGCGGATCTTTCTGGCGGTCACGCACTTACCTTCTATGTAGATTACACCGGAATGGGAAGAATCTACTTTACTGAGGCCAATGATGTTTACCAGAATTTCTACGGTCTTTTAGACGGCAGAATCTCCTACTCCTTTGGTAGAAGCGAGGTTGCTCTTTGGTGCAAGAATATACTCAACAAAGATTACGCTCTCTTCTACTTTGATACCACCTCTTCCGGCTTTATGCAGAAGGGCCGCGGAATCCAGGCCGGCATTGATTTAAGAATCAAATTCTAGCTTATTTTACAATATGCTCTGTTAAGCAGCGGCGGCCGCTGTAGTTAATCTGTTTCTTTTCCGTGAGGAATTTGATAAGCAGATCTGAACTTATGGAACCGAACTCGCGTCCCTCATCCTCTCTTGGTGAGTCTGAGACGGTTACGGCGTATGCGTTTCCTGCAACCTTGTATTTTTTGTTAGGGTCTAAAGGTTTGCCGTCATCTGTGGTGAGGGTGAGTTTTACAACCTTTTCAGGCTCGTTCTTAGCATTGGCGGTGTACTCAACGTCACACTTTATTCCGGAGGTGTAAGGGAAGCGGTTGCGGTCTGCATAGAAGCAGGCAATTAACATATCCTCAATCTCTTTTGGAGTGAGTTCCATAATTACAACTCCGTTTCCGAAAGGATCAAGACGCAGAACGTCATCTACTGTAAAGTCTCCTTTAGGATGGGTGTCATATCTTACACCTCCCATATTGGTGAAACCAATCTCACTGTGTGTCATCTCTTTAAGAGCGTCACACATAAGAAGTCCTAGCTCTTCGTATGTGGAGAAAGGAGCGGTGGCAACGGCCAGAACTCTCTTGAGTTCAGGGTTATCACTGAATTTTTCAACTATCTGTGCAACAAACGGATTCTTATTCTTTGATGAGGCAATCTCAATATTCTCCGCTCTCTTTCCGGTAACCTTTCCGTTCTCTACGGTAAGGATGGTGTGGGTTACTCTCTGGAGTTTGTTTACGTTCTGAGTGATGAGCACTCCGTTGTGGAGTTCTCCCCCCTCAATCTGAGTATGGGTGTGGCCTCCTACAATAAGGTCAAACTGAGGGAATTTCTCTGCCATGGCGCAGTCATCTTCATAACCTATGTGAGAGAGAAGTATGAAGACGTCACACTGATCTCTGAGGTAGAGATATTTGTTGATGGTCTCCTCAACGCCCTCAAAGCGGATGCCCTTAAGGTGATCCGGATTGCTGTCTGGAGTTCCCTGAATACCAAGCTGTACCACGCCCAGAACACAAACCTTCACTCCCTTTACGTCAAAGAATTTGTAAGGGATGTTCTGAATTCCAAGTTCCGCATCCGGAAAAACATTGGCACAGATGTATGGGAAGTTGGAGAGGGTCACAAGTTTTGAGAGCAGAGGCTGGTCCGAGTCAAACTCATGGTTGCCAAAGGTAGAGGCGTCAAAGCCAATATAGTTCATAAGAGCAACCATCGGGAAAGCAGGAATGGTATAGAGGTCATTCAGAGGGTTGCCGGTACGGTTGTCTCCTGCAGAGAGTACCAGAAGAGATTTGTCTATGGCCCTCAGAGAGTCTACCGCTGCGGCCAACATTGGCATATTCTCAATTGCCCCGTGAATATCGTTGCCGGAAACAATGTGGATATCAGTTTTGTATGACGCTCTGATGTAGTTGTTTCCCTTTTTCTGAGAGCATCCTGCAGCAATAAAAGAGAGGATTACAAATAGATATAAGAGCCTTTTCATTGTTTACAGTTTTACGGTTATTGAATCTCCCTCCTTAAGCGGGGCATCCTGGTCTATCTGGTGCCCTTTGCAATCCTTTACCTGCAGTTTCTCAATATTGGAGACATCTGCCTTAATTCTAAGGATATACCTTAAAAGGGCGTGCTTTACGCTGGCACCCTTGAATATCCTTACCTCTTCATTGTTGACTTTTACAATCATATTATCAATGTTTAGAATTTTCTTTATAAACCGAGACCGAATTTAGTCAAAATCCTTACAATTCTCGCCTATTTTTGTTAAATTCGTACCTCTAAATCTTTTTTTATGCAACAGACAAAAGGCAGAATAGCTCAGATAGTGGGGCCTGTAGTGGACGTCTCTTTTCAGCTTGGTGAGAACGAAACTCTCCCTTCAATTCACGATGCGCTCAAAGTAACCCGTCCTAACGGCAGGGAACTTACCCTTGAGGTGCAGCAGCATATTGGAGAGGATACCGTAAGATGTGTGGCAATGGACTCTACGGACGGCCTCAGAAGAGGGCTGGATGCGCTGGCTACGGGAGCACCTATCTCTATGCCTATAGGAGAGCAGATTAAGGGGCGTTTGATGAACGTGGTGGGAGAGACTATAGACGGAATGGCACCTCTTAAGGTTAAGGAGTCTTATCCTATTCACCGCCAGCCGCCTAAATTTGAGGATCTTACAACGGTTCAGGAGATACTTCCTACGGGAATCAAAGTCATTGACCTTATTGAGCCTTACAGTAAAGGAGGTAAGATTGGTCTCTTTGGAGGTGCGGGAGTTGGAAAGACCGTGCTCATTATGGAGCTGATTAACAACATTGCAAAGAAACATAACGGCTTCTCCGTCTTTACGGGAGTGGGTGAGCGTACCCGTGAGGGTAACGACCTTCTGCGAGAGATGATAGAGAGCGGAGTTATCAAATACGGAGAGGAGTTCCGCAAGGGAATGGAAGAGGGGAAGTGGGATCTATCAAAGGTTGATTACGAGGAGGTTAAAAAGAGTCAGGCAACGCTTATCTTTGGTCAGATGAACGAGCCGCCGGGAGCAAGAAGTTCAGTTGCTCTCTCCGGTCTTACCGTTGCGGAGTCTTTCAGAGATGCCGGCAAGGAGAGCGGACAGAAGAATGATATACTTCTCTTTGTAGATAACATCTTCCGTTTCACTCAGGCGGGAAGTGAGGTGAGCGCCCTCTTGGGACGTATGCCTTCCGCAGTAGGATATCAGCCTACGCTGGCCAGTGAAATGGGAACCATGCAGGAGAGAATTACCTCCACTAAGTATGGTTCAATTACCTCCGTACAAGCGGTTTACGTGCCTGCAGACGACTTCACTGACCCTGCACCTGCAACAACCTTCTCACACCTGGATGCAACCACGGAGCTGAGCCGTAAGATTGCTTCACTTGGTATTTACCCTGCAGTGGATCCTCTTACATCTACCTCCAGAATTCTGGACCCTAGAATTGTGGGACAGGAGCATTATGATGTGGCTCAGAGAGTTAAACAGATTCTGCAGAGAAACAAAGAGCTCCAGGATATCATCTCCATCCTTGGTATGGAGGAACTTTCAGAGGAGGATAAACTGGTTGTTAACCGTGCACGTAGAGTGCAGAGGTTTATGTCTCAGCCGTTTACAGTTGCCGAGCAGTTTACCGGAATGCCGGGCGTGATGGTAGATCTGAAAGATACCGTTAAGGGATTCAAGATGATTCTGGACGGAGAGTGTGACTACCTTCCGGAGCAGGCATTTATGAGTGTGGGAACAATTGAGGAGGCAATAGAGAAGGGTAAGAAACTTTTGGCTGAGGCTAACGCTTAAACTATGAAACTACTTCATCTTAATATTATATCTCCGGAAAGCTCTCTCTTTAAGGGAGATGTAAGGGAGGTTACCCTTCCGGGAACACTGGGACCTTTCACCATCCTGCCAACTCACGCACCAATCATCTCCTCACTGGAGAAGGGCGTTATAACCTTTGAAACGGAGAAGGGAGATACCCAAAGCGTGGAGATTGGAGGAGGCTTTGTTGAGATGAGTGACGATAACGTAACTGTTTGTATCTGCTAGATGAATTCAGTGAGAAAATATATAATCGGCAGTTTTATCTCCATGGCAATAACATTACTCCTTTGCCTTCTGCTATCTTATTGGTTTAAACCGGCTTGGAGCACAATGAGAATTGCCACCGCGCTGCTCTTCTTTATCCTTTCCGCTCTGAGTTTTTTATGGATTCAGAGAT
>CAMHRD010000102.1 GCA_946187365.1 uncultured Bacteroidales bacterium | reverse complement strand
CAGAGAGCCGGCGGTAAGAAGTTCCTCCGCTGTAATTGGCTTGCAGATCTGGATGTGAACCTTTCCCTTAGGAGAGAGAATGCCCTCCATAATGCTTCTGAAGTCCTCTCCCTTCTCCTTTATATATGGGTGATCCTGAGAGAGATAGAGCTCTCTAACCTTCTGGGTTATACAGGTCTCCCACTCGTATGAGACAGCCATCGGGACAATGTTGAGAGAGGAGAAGTTGGTGCCAATGTTTTTATCTCCCGATAGTGAAAACATCTTCAAAACGGTCTGGCTGGTCTTGTCATCTCCGTCCTTTGTTCGGCCGTTGCGCTGTGCTATCCAGACAGATGTCTTTCTCTCGTTTATCACATAACGGATATAACTGGAGAGGTGGTGGCTGGTCTTGTAGAAATCCTTTGTGGTTCCGCCTCTTACAACCTTGAACATACGGTTGGATTTGCCTACGTCTGAGACCATTCCTGGCTGCATAAGGTTGTCTCCGAAGGTTATCTCAGAGCAGTCCAGTCCGTTATTGTGAAGGGCAATCTGAAGCAGTGCGGCATCTAAAAGAATATCTCTGTGGTTGGAGACAAAGAGGTAGCCTTTGCCCGGCTCCAGGTTCTCAAAACCGTCGTATGTGAACCCCTCCGTTGTCTTTCTTACAATGGCGTTTATGGCATCAAACATAAAGCCCACCTGGAACTGGCTCACCGTTTTGAATGAGCGGAACTCGTTGATTCTCTTTTCAATATCCTTCCCCTCATATATGAAGTTCATAACAGCAGGAAAGTTCTCGTCAGATGCAATTCTCTGCATGGCGTCGGAAATCTCGTCATCTCTGTAAGGACGAATATCATCCCACTCGGTTGAGATATCCTTAGGTGTCTTTCTGTTGATGTCCATAATCTTTAGTTTTGGAGTGTGCCAATCCATTTAAGGAATCTATCATTCCAACCTCTTGCTCCGGAGTTCTTTGCCGCTCTTACTCCGAAGCCGTGCCCTCCCTTCTGATGGAATTCCACCATGCAAGGTACTCCTTTTCTTTCTAATTCGGAAGCCATATTGTGAGAACCGTTAGATTTCACAATAGGATCATCCTCGCAATGAAGCAGAAAAACGGGAGCCATATCCTCTCTAACATTCTCATCCAGAGAGAGTTTTGGAATAAGTGTAGTATCTCCGCGCAGCAGGTTCTTCTTAGACATGCGGTGGCAGTTAGGTTCACGCATAGTAACAACCGGATAGAGCATAGCAACGTATGCCGGGCGGTACTTGGGATTCTCCTCCAGAGCGGCACATCCCGCAAGATGCCCACCGGCAGAAAAACCTACCACGGCAATCTTTGCAGTATCTATTCCCAGAGCGGCGGAATTTGCTTTAACATAGTCCATTGCACGTCTGTAATCCTCAAGCTGATCCGGATAATGCGCACCAAACCAGCCCATTCTGTAACGCAGCACAATAGCCAGATAGCCCCTCCTGGCAAAACTCTTTGCAACATCAAACCCCTCCTGGTTAATGGCCAGATATCTGTAACTTCCTCCGGGGAGGATAATTACAGCGGGATTGCTGCCGTTGGTACCCGCATCAGGAGCGTAAGTGAATATCTTAACTCTCTTATAACTTCTATCCGTCTGTTCGCCCTCCCAAAGCCTCTTCTTATCCACTCTGTGCTGAGCAAGCAGAGCGGAGCCCGCCATTAGCAAGGCCGCAGAACAGAACAATATCTTAAACCATCTCTTCATCTGACTTGTACAAGTTTTTATCATTTTCCCTCATCCTGCCGTAACTCTCATCACCATAAACGGTTGCGCATAGGGAATCATATTCCTCCCGATAGTATCTTCTTATAGCCTGAGCCTGCTTTAAAGCTCTGGCACCATACTCTCCAAGTTTGCCGTAAGGGATTCTCTCTTTAAACTCCAGAACCACTCTGCCTCTTCTTAAAAGGTGCTCACCTTTAGGGAAAATCTCACCCGGACCAAACAGAACCACAGGAAGAATATCCATCTGAAGTTCCTCCGCCATAGAAAAGGCACCGCTATGGAACTTAAGGATATCACAATCCTCGCTTCTTGTCCCCTCCGGGAATATAAGTATTGAGCACCCCTCTTTCTTGAGGGCAAGCAGTTTCTCTCTGTTAATCTCCATCCCCTCCTCTATGCAAACGTTCCCCGCTTTGCGCACAAAGTTACCATAAACCGGCGATTTATAAACCCATTTGTTGGTAACAACAACAATTTTAGGGCTCAGAGAGAGCAGATAGAGCAGATCCAGGTGAGACTGGTGGTTGGAGATAATTATGCAAGGCTCTGAGGATGAGAAGTTATGTTCTCCCTTTACAAAGAACTTCACCCTTGGCATCTTTGAGGAGAAAAACCTCATATAACGGGTTATAACCGTACGGAGCCTCTCTCCCTTCAGTTTTGGATTAAAGAGCGTTTTAACCTTCATCCAGAGGCAGACAGCCACAAATACCGCTACACAGTAGAGAGTTATGAAGATATCAGAGAGCCTGATTGGGAAAACTCTCTCCTTACGCTCCCTTCTGAAAGATTTGCAGACCAAAAAGCGGAAGAGTACCGGAGGCAGCATAAATGCCAGAAGAACCACGCAGATAAGACCAATCACCGCAACCGCTCCCAATGAGTGCAGAGCAGGATGAAGTGCAAAGATAAGGGACCCCACTCCCACAAACATAGTTATGGCAGAGAGAGTTACGCCCGTCTTGTATGATTGCAGCAGAGGCTTTTTATTAGTGTATTCGTACTGCAGCCCCTCCACCATAAAGATGGTGTAGTCATCTCCCAATCCGAATATGAAGGTTGCAAGAATGATATTTACAATGTTGAAACTTACACCGAAAATTCCCATAATTCCCGTTATCCAAATCCAGGATACAACCATAGGAAGGAAGGCTGTAAGTGCAAGTTCCAGACGGCGGAAGGCAATCCATAAGAAGATGAAAACCAGCAGAGAACAGATGGCAAGCACCTTGTCAAAATCCTTCTGCAGTATATCTATCATTCCGTCCGTCATTGAGTATGAATCAAATAGGAAGGACCCCTCAGCCTTATCCGTGTAATCTTTGTATGAACTGTAGAGCGCATTCAAATTCTCCTTTGGGGTATAGAGAATTTCCATCACGATGGATGTTGAGGAATCTCTCAGAATAAAAGGAGCCATCAAGGTTCCCACCGGAGAGAAGAACTCCTCCTGCTGCACGTTTAACTCACTTGTAAATAGTGCTTTGAAAGAATCAAAGGCATCAGTTGTAAAGCCGGCCGCCTCACCCGCCCTATCTAATGATGATAGCAGAGTTTCACCGTTTTTCTCCACAAAGGATTTCCAGAGAGAGAGCCTTCTTGCCTGCTCCTCACGTGATGGAAGGAACGGCCCTATTCCTCTTGCAGAGAGTACGTTACCGCTCTTAACGTTAGACTCAACAAACGCTTTGTTTTTCTCCGCTGCATTAAGCGCATCACTTAAAGAGGCACCTTCAGATACTGCATAAACAGCCACGCTCCCCTCTCTTCCGGAATAAGATGAGAGTTTGTCTAGTAACTGAGACTGAGCGGGTGCCATATAGTTTATCTTAGTAAAATCTCCGCTGAATGTAACCTTGCGGCTGAAGAGATAGAATACGACAGTTGCAACCAGAAGCAGCCAGAAGATATAGCGGTTCTCCTCCGGGCGGAATCCTGCCCAGCGGCCAAGCCATCCTCCGCTTCTAGGCTTGTAATTCTTCTCCCCTACCCAGTGCGGTAAGAATATGATTACAAAGAAGATGGCACCAACCAAAGAGACTGCGGCAAACAATCCGAAGTCTCTCATTCCGGAGGCGCTCATAACCAGCAATGAGAGGAAAGCTCCCACGGTTGTTATGTTACCTATAACCATCGGGGAGACTATGTCTGAAAGAGTCTGGCGGGCGTTGCCGGTAAAGCCCAAACGGGTGGAGTACAAAAGCGAGTAATCCACTGCTATACCGAATATTACGCAGCAGGCGGCAAGAGCCACGCTGCTTACGCTCTCCTTCACAATACCCATAAAGGCAAGCCCCGCCATTATTCCGAATATTACCGGAACACAGATTAAAAGTATAGGTCTAACCCTTCTGAAGTACCAGGCTAAAAGCCCCACTATCAGAACAATGGCAAGAACGGCGCAGCGTACGGCATCCTTTTTCATACGTTCCGCATTCATTACGGCAATTACCGGAGAGCCGGTGAACTCCATCTGCACATCCGGGTAAAGAGCTGCTACGGAGTCTCTTACATCATATACCTGTTTTAAGAGTTCTGAGTTGTTACCCGTCTCGCTGCCGCCGAACTCGGATGAGAAGTTCATCATAATTGCAGATGAGTCCGGAGTGAAGAGATACTCCCCAATCACCTTAAAGCCGCTCTCCGTTCCAAGGGTTCTCAGTTTTTTCAGAAGCAGTGAGGAGAACTGAAGCGGATCTGCCGCCACAATGCTCTGAGTGAGGCCGTTGGAGGTAATCATAGACTCCTTGTCCTGCTCCAGCAACTCTGAATAGTTGCCTGCTGCTATGATTGAATCCATCCTGGAGTAATCTTCCTCCTCCAGAAAGTATGGCATGTTCTCCGCAACAAATGAGGCGGTTGCAAGGAATGAGGTTGGGTCTATTCTTACCGTAGGCTCCTTTATTCCCTCTGCCTCCATTGAGAAGAAACGCTCCGAGTACTCGTCTGCCGCCTGGGTCAGACGCTCTATACCCTCCTGAGTATCTTTAGGTTTCTCCTTAAGAGTCATTAGGGAGACAACCTTATCCTGCATTCTGAGATTCTTGTATACGAACTGGCTCTGACGGCTCTTCTCTCCTGAACCGTATGGCAGGAAGGCTGCAATATCCTCGTTCAGAGCAATATGACGCATGCAGAGATAGAAGCAACCTGCCAGAAGAATGGGGAGAAGGAGGGCAAGATAACGCCTTCCGCCGGCAAAGAAATCATATATCTTTAAAAAGAATCTCTCCATTATTTCCCAAACAACTTTTGAAGAGCCATTCTCGGATAGCCGTAGCAGAGAGCGCCCAAAGTGAGGAAGGTATTCATTACGCTTATGCGTGTAAAGTCCGCACCTTTACGGAAATGGGTCACCCTGTCCGGTCCGTAGATTACATCTACCGGAACTACCAGAAGTTTTACTCCGCGCCAGGCGGAGCGTACAAGCACCTCTGTTTCAAACTCATATCTGTTTCCAAAGAAATGA
>CAMHRD010000101.1 GCA_946187365.1 uncultured Bacteroidales bacterium | reverse complement strand
CACAGACCAAGAACCCTGTACGCCAGGCTCTTGTATCATCTACCGGAACCTTCTGGGACACCGTGGTTGTATGTGCCCTCACCGGTATTGTGGTGGTTTCCAGCATTATATCCAACCCAAATATTGATTATCACGATGGTGCAAAACTCACCCAGCTGGCCTTTGGACAGATTCCTTACGTAGGCTCACTTGTGCTTACCTTCAGCCTTGTAACCTTTGCATTCTCAACCATTTTGGGTTGGAGTTACTACGGAGAGCGCTCCATTGAATACCTTGCAGGAAGACGCACGGTATTCCTCTACAGAATTGCCTGGATAGTCCTTGTTTATGTAGGTGCAGTTGCAAACCTTGCTATTGTATGGGACTTTGCAGATATACTCAACGCACTTATGGTTATTCCTAACGTAATCTCACTTCTGGTTCTTAGTGGAGTGATTGTTGCAGAGACCCGTAAATACCTGTGGAGCAAACAGCTTGATATGGCCTCCAATGAGGAGATTCCAACCATCCACGGCTCCCGCTCCAAAGACGCAGAAATGACGGAAATAGTTTAATTAGATATGAAAAAGATTTTTGTAACACTTTCATTGTTAGTTGCATTCAGCGTTGTAGCTATGGCGCAGAACGCAGACTCAGTAATCATAAAGATTACCCAGGACAATATCTTTTCTCAATGCTTTAAAGGGGTAGACGCAAACCAGGACGGCAACGTAACGGTTGCAGAAGCCGCTGCTGCAGAGGAACTTGTACTGGGAAGAGGCGGCAGAAAGAACATCATTGCAAATTATGATTTCCTCAAGTTCTTCCCTAACCTCAAACGCCTTGAGATTGGAAACACACCAAATGAGGAGGTGGATTTAAGAAAGAACTGGAAGCTGGAAATCTTGGACTTAAGGGTTGGCATCTTTCTTAAGAAGATAACCCTTTCCGTGGGCTGCTATCCAAAAATCATCTATCCAAAAGGTACCGGAGACTTCATTGTAAACCGTGTATCCAACCCGGATGATCCAAACTCCATCTGGCTGGAATAGAATGAGAAGAGTATTGTTCCTTTTAACACTTTGTGGTGCGTTCTTTACAGGTTGCACAAAAGAGGATAAATTAGTTGAGGATATAGTAAGGGTGGGGGATAAACTCCCTGCCTTTACGGTAGTTATGGAGGACGGCTCTTCTTTCAACTCCGCAAACCTTGGCGGTAAACCTCTGGTTCTGACCTTCTTTACAACAACCTGCACAGACTGCCAGAGAACTCTTCCTATTATTCAGCAGGCGTATGAATCCTTTTCAGATGTAAACTTCATATCTATTTCCAGAGCAGAAGAGAAGGGGACTATACGTAATTATTGGACCACCAACGGTTTAACACTGCCATTCTCCGCGCAGAAAGATAGAAAAGTCTATAACCTCTTTGCTACCAGCCGTATACCCCGTATTTACATAGTAACATCAGACGGTATTGTCTCCTCGTTTTTTACAGACAATCCCACTCCTGACTACCAAACTCTCTCTTCCGCCATTCTAAAGGTAAAAAATTAACCCCGCTCAGAAGGGGCTGGGAGGCCGATTTTGAAAAAAAGTTAAAAATATTTACAAAATAATTTGGTTTATAAAATAAACTGATTTATCTTTGCATCGGATTTGAGGGAGAACGAGTGCGCAATCGCAATTCCGCAGATTCAAAATGGCCATTAAAAAAATTCTGCAATAAGCAGAGAAAAAGAGAGCCAAAAGACAACTTCAAAAGCAACGGTTGGAACAAGGCTCAAAAGTTAAACTAAAAGGTTAACAAGATTAAAGTATTAGACAATGGAAACTATCGAGAAAAAAGAGAACCTCTCAACAGAGAACTCACTGCGTATTATTACAGAAACAATGGAGCGTAGCAGAATGGCTATTGCAAAGAACTCCGGCAAAACCATCCTTATGTGGGGTGTGCTGGTTGCTGTTACTTCTATAGTAGTTTACTTCTTATGGAGCAAGACCGGAAGTCCTGTATGGAATCTTCTTTGGTTTGCAATGGGTGCAATAGGTGGTATAGGAACTGCCATTAATTCACGTAACAGGGAGAAAGTCCCTGTAAATGAGATTAGCAGAGTTGTTGGTAAAACATGGATGTGGTATGGTATAATGACCACCGCTTTTTACGCTCTGATTTGGGTTGCCGCTTATATTAAGAGCAAGTGCTGTGGCGGTGGCATAATTAACGTTAATATCACTTTGATTATCGTGATGATGATGGGTATTGCGGGTGTTGTATCCGGTGTTGTGATGAAGATGAAATCTATTGTTGCCTGCTGTGTAGTAGCAACATTGCTTTCAGTGTTGGTAGCACTTCTGGTAAACGGCCCTGAGCAGATTCTTGTATTTACAATCCTTGGTGTTGTTGCCCTCGTTATCCCTGGTCTCATTCTTCAGAATAAAGGTAAAAGCTTAAACAAGTAAGTTATGGCAGAGAATGTTAAACAATTCAAACCGTTGGATCCGCTGCTCCATTCGGAATTGCGATTGGCGGTGATGTCTATACTGGTTGGAGTGGAAGATGCAGACTTTGTGTACATTAAAGCACAGACTGGCTCCACCTCCGGTAACCTCAGCGTCCAGATAGACAAGCTTTCCTCTGCCGGCTACATTGAGGTTGAAAAGACCTTTAAGGGAAAGAAACCTTGTACAATTTGCCGTATAACTGAAAAGGGCAGAGAGGCCTTTGCGGAGTACGTAGATACGCTTAAGCAGTATCTGGCTCTGTAAAGATGTAAGTGATTAAGTATTAAAATAATATGTCCGTATGTCTTGGTCTGACGTACGGACATGTTATTTTGCTGATTATTCTTGCTACTGCTCAAGGTGTCCGTATTTTTGGGACACCTTAAGCACTTGCTCTTAATCTTCCCCTCTGAGTTCTTCAATCTGAGCAAGGGTCTCATCTGACTTGTTGAGAATGGATCTTCTCATAATAAGACCTATAGCTCCGCCAATCACAATTCCTACTCCCAATCCCAAAAGCATTGTGGTTCTGGCTGCTGCAGGGAAGAAATCGTTGTGCATAATCTCATAGCCCATTCCTGCTATCCAGATAATAACCAGCGGTATACCAATCCAGAGCCAGTCTCTGTATCCCTTCTTGAACCTTCTCACTCCCTCTGCAGCAGTTATAAGGTCTGTGTCCATCTTTGGTAACCTGCTGTTTATCACAATGGTTGCAGCAAGGCAGAAGGCCAGCATAACCTCTGTGGCAACTACAAAGATTGTAGAGAAGCCAACGTTGAGAAGGGTGAGGCAGAGAACCATCGCGATAATGCCAATTATGGTCTGGCGTAAGGCTCTTATCTGCAGGCCGTTGAGGGTCTTGCGGTATGCGTTGCGGAGAAGGCGGTCATTGACAATCTTCTCGCCGTCCAGTTTCTCTTTGAGCTGAGAGAGCTGCATCTGCATCTCTTTGAGGATGTTATCATTGTTTTCCATAATCACTTCATGTTTTTAAGTTGTTCTTTAATTCTGACAAGACGGACTGAGACGTTCTTGGAACTGATTCCGATGATTTGTCCAATCTCCTCGTAGCTAAGGTTTTCCAGCCATAGCAGTACGATTGCTCTGTCAAACGGTCCAAGCTTGCTGATTCTCTCTTTGAGCATTGTGGCCTGAATGGTTGCCGGATCTTTGTCCTCAAACAGGTTGATGTTCATTGAGAGAGGCTCGGTCTTTGGTCTGACTCTCTTTTTGCGGTCAGATGAGATGCAGGTGTTTAAAGACACCCTCCAGATCCAGGAGTTCAGAGAGCTCTCCCCGCGGAAAGTTCCGGATCCTTTCCACAGATTTATCAGAATCTCCTGGAAGAGGTCTGCCACCTCATCTTTGTCCTGCGAGAACATATAGCAGACAGTGTAAATTGTCCCCTTATGCTCTCTAATCATCTTTTCAAATTCTCTTTCTGTCATTGTCTGTCTTGTTTGTTTCTGCCCATTAGACGCAGAACAACTCTAAAAACTACACAAAGTTCCACTTTTTTTTGAAAACCCTTAAGTTTTGGAGAAGGGCATTAGACGGGCTAAGTTCCCGTGCAACGGATGTGTTTGGAAATCAGCGAATTGTTGGTTTGCCTGGTGCGGTTTTTGAGGAGAGGCGGTTGCGTATATGACTGACTATGAGCGCTTAGCGTTGCATGGGTTTTGGGGGCATGCCAGGTGATGTCTTCTCATTATATGATTATTACTTTGACCGTTCCCGGTGTCCGTGATTTAGGGACGCTGGGAACACTTTTGCCCCTTTTTCGTTCCCGGTGTCCGTGATTTAGGGACGCTGGGAACACTTTGTCTGTGAAAGTGTGCAAGGTGGTGTTGAAATTGGGACACCTTGCACGTTTTGCCTATGACGTTTATCTTTGTTGTATGAAAAATGTTTTGCTCACAAAGATGATGGCTCAGAGAGATGAGAGCCAGGTGGAAGGGCTTATGCGCTTCTTTAAGACAGGGAAAGGGGAGTATGGCTATGGAGATAAGTTCCTGGGAATCAAAGTGCCAGTGACGCGCTCCGTTGTAAAGGAGTGCTGGCAGGAGGTCACATGGGAAAACCTTGAGGAGTGCATAACCTCTGAGTACCATGAAGTTAGGCTGGCGGCGCTGCTTTGCCTGGTGGAAATTTTCTCCCATGCCAAAAAGGCTCCCACCCTTCAAAAGCAGGCCGTAGACTTCTATCTCTCACATACAAAGTACATTAACAACTGGGATCTTGTAGACCTCTCCTGCTACAAACTTCTTGGTGAGTACCTCAAAAACAAAGACCGCAAACTCCTCTATGACCTTGCAAAGAAGGGTAAAACCCTGTGGGAACAGAGAATAGGAATGGTCTCCACAATGGCCTTCATCAGAGGCGGTGAAACCCAGGACACCTTTAATATTGCCCTCATTCTTCTCAACCACCCTCACGATCTGATTCACAAGGCGGTAGGCTGGCTCCTCAGAGAAGCCGGCAAGAAAGACAAGAAGGCCCTCCTTGCCTTTTTGGACCTCCACGCCTCCTCCATGCCCCGTACCATGCTCCGTTACGCCATCGAGAAACTCACCCCCGCCCAACGCCAGCATTACATGCAATAAAATAGAACCCTAAAAGTATTGTCTGACTTTTAGGGTTCACATTGCTTTCAAATATGTGTATTATACTTGATTACGGCTTAGGGGTAAATGTCCAGGTGTCGTTTGCTGCCGAGGTGGTTGTAACCGTCCTTTGGAGATTAGGAAGAATGCTCCAGTCAACAGAAGC
>CAMHRD010000100.1 GCA_946187365.1 uncultured Bacteroidales bacterium | reverse complement strand
TTGGAGAACTCTCTTCAGAACAGAGAGCTTCTGCTGGACGAGTATGCCTTTAAGGCTTTGGAAATGCCTGCAGACCAGTGGCTTGAGATGCCGGATCTGCCTGGCGATATGGTAATCTACCGCTATCACTCAGATACCCTTCAATCCTGGGTGCACCAGTTCCCGATAGCTAATGACGATCTTACCTCCGGCTCTATCTATCAGGTATACAGGGCGGAACACTATCTTGACGGCCAGAGCCGTTTCCACTATCCCTTCACTTTCCTCTCCTCAAAGGAGCAGTATCTGAACATTGGCAGCAGTTGGTATGTAATTAAATCTTACGTAAAAGATAACCTTAAAGTAATTGCCGGACTCTTCATAAAGAGAGAGAAACAGGTGGCTGAGGCGCTTAGACTGAGTGAGGTGAATCCTCGTTTCTCGCTAGCCAAAGGCTTTGATATTGAAGCTCTTACCTTTGAGAGTTGCGGCCAGGAGATTAAGGCCAAGGATAACGAACCTCTCTTTGTTTTGGTAGATGACGTTTCACGTGCAAGGACAGGAAAGGTGAGTCCGTTTACCTGGCTCACTCTTATCTTCCTCTTTATTGCACTCTTTGTTTTCTACTACCAAAAGAGGAATCTTACAAGGTGTCTGATTTTCATAACGGGAATCACTCTCTTAAGATTGCTCTGCTTCTATCTTGGAAATCTCTCTCCTTACTCTGAATTTTTCCAACCGACAATCTATGCAGACAGAGGTCTCTTTACTTCAATAGGTAACCTGTTGCTCAACAATCTCTATATCAGTTTTGTAGCAATAGCCATCTATATGATGAGGACAAAGATTAAGGAACTTATAAGAGAGGGCGGATGGAAGAGAACTCTTCTTGTTTCACTGCTGGTTATAGTTCCAATTATTCTTTTCCTCTACATAAACTTTACCCTCAGGAGTCTGATTTCCAACTCCTCCATTGTGATGGAACTTCACAGAGTAACGGAGCTGAGTCTTTACACTCTGCTTTGCTACCTTTCATACGCCCTTCTTTTCCTGGCACTTATGTTCTCTTTCCAGGTGGTTGGTACGGTGCTGGGCTTAAGACGTGAATGGACATTCTTCTCTCCAAGATACATTTTAATCTACTCCATAATTGTCTCTCTGTACACTCTGCTTACAATCAGTTCACTCAGTTTGAACAAGGAAAAACAGTGGAGTACTCTTCTGGCAAGCAGACTCTCTGTGGAGAGAGATTTGGGCCTGGAGCTGGAACTCAGGAGTGTGGAGGACAAACTGAGGGCAGATCCTATGCCGGCAGTCTTACTCTCTCTGCCTCAGGAGAATATGCGTCTTATTGAGATGCGTTTTTCTGAACTTTACTTCCATCAGATACGTCAGAAATATCTTATAAACCTCTCCGTATGCCGCCCGAGTGAATCCATTCTGGTATCTAACGTGGAGGTGGGCTGTCTGGATTATTTTGATGAGAAACTCCGTCAGTATGACGCCGTTCCAATAGCAGACGGCAGTTCCTTCTTCTATCTGAGCAACTTTAACGGAAGAGTAGGGTATTTGGGAGTCTTTACCTATCTGACTTCCAGCGGAACTGTAAATCTCTACATAGAAATCAACTCCAGATTTGAGGACGAACCGGCCGGCTATCCCGATAGACTTTCAGACTACCAGCCGGATGAACTCAACATTCCGGGAGTCTACTCATACGCCAAATACAAGAACGGACGTCTGGTCTTCTACAACGGACGTTACGACTATCCTATGCATGAGAAAGAGATTGAGGATGAGGTTAATAGGAAAGACAACTATGTTCACGTAATTAACAAGGTTACAGATGATACCACGGTAGTCATAAGCCGTCACAAAAGAACCATCTTCCCTTACGTGGTCTCTCTCTCCTATATTGTTCTCTTCTTCAGTTTCTTCTTCTTCCTGATAGTGAGACTGAAACGGGCACGCATAAAAGCCACTGCGGCAATGAAAACCCGCAGACGCTCTCTGGGAGGCAGACTTAACTTCCTCATTTCCACCATACTCATTATGACATTTGCCGCACTTGCGGTGGGCAGTATCTGGTACAATTTATCCAACTACCGCTTTACAAACCGTATGCAGATGGAGGAGAAGATACAGACGGTAAGAAAGACCTTCTCTTCATATTTTGCTTACGTTCAATCCTATACGGATGCAAATGCCAATGACATCTATGCGGTGATGGACCGTCTGGCAAATGAGACCAAGGCAGACATCAACCTCTATGATCCTAACGGACGCCTTATCCGTTCTACCAAACAGGAACTCTTCCAGAAGTATATCCTCTCTTCCAGAATGAACCCTATGGCGTATGAAGATATTGTTATTAAGGAGCGTAGCCAGATTTTCAACAAGGAGAAGGTTGGCTCCTTCAGTTTCTACTCTCTCTACACTCCTATCTACAATGACAATGGAAAACTGATTGCAATAGCAAACATACCATACTTTGCAAAGGGGGGAGACAGCAGCGGAGAACTTCCTTACGTAGTTGCAACTATAATCAATATCAGTATATTGCTGGCATTGATTGCGCTCTTCTTTGCAAGCCTTCTCTCTTCAAGAATTACCCGTCCTATCTCCAACATAAGCAACCGTATGAAATATATGGATGTCTCCTCAAAGCCTGAGCATATCAACTACTCCAGCAATGACGAGCTGGGTGCTTTGGTGGAGTCTTACAACAAGATGGTGGATGATTTGGCGGAGAGTACAAAGAAGATTGCAGAGGATTCACGCCAGAAGACCTGGAGCGAGATGGCACGCCGTATTGCCCATGAGATTAAGAATCCTCTTACGCCAATGCAGCTTAGTATTCAGAGACTTATAAACCTCAAGCGTAAGAACTCTCCGGGCTGGGAGGATAAACTGGAAGATATTGCAAAGTCTCTGCTGGAGCAGATAGATATTCTCTCAAATACTGCAAGCGAATTCTCTAGTTTTGCAAAGTTCTATGTGGAGAACAACTCCGAATTCAATCTTACTGAGGTTATTAAAGATCAGACCACTCTCTTTGACAACCGTGAGATGGTAAGAGTTTCCTTCAGTTATGAGAGCGAGCACTGCATGGTAAATACCCGTAAAGGACAGATAATAAGAGTTCTTGTGAACCTTATTTCAAATGCTGTGCAGTCTTTGGAATCCTCTGATCAGATGGGCTTTGTAAGAATCTCTCTGGAGAGTGACGGAGAGTTTTACCGTGTGAATGTAGATGATAACGGAGACGGAGTTGCGGAGGAGAATCAGAAGAATCTCTTCCAGCCAAACTTCACAACCAAGAGCAGCGGAAACGGTCTTGGTCTTGCAATCTCCAAGAGCATAATTGAGCAGAGCGGCGGAAGAATCTGGTATGAGAAATCGGAACTCGGAGGCGCACGCTTCTCATTCACACTTCCTAAATATGATAACAAAGGGTAAATGATATAGTTATGACAAAGTATAATTTTGACAAAGTAGTCTGTAGAAAGGGAACGGATTGTATAAAATGGGATTCCACTCCTCTGCTCTGGGGCAAGAAGAATCTTCTTCCAATGTGGATTGCAGATATGGATTTCCCTTCTCCTAAGTTCTTTACAGACGCTCTCATTAAGAGAATAGACGGCGGCGTGCTGGGTTACGGATGCCGTCCGGACAGATGGTATGATGCTGTAATTAAGTGGTTCAAAGAGAACTACAACTGGAAACTGAAGGAGCAGAATATTGGATTCGTTCCCGGAATTGTTGTTGGAATGGCACACGCTCTGCGCTGCTTCACCCGTCCTAATGACAAGGTTCTGATCTTCCCTCCTGTTTATCCTCCTTTTGCAAGTCAGGTGGAGAATGCCTGCTGCAAGCTGGTTATAAGAGAAGATGCTAAGGGAGAGACCTTTGACATTAACTGGAAAGATTTTGAGAAGAAGATAAAGGGCTGTAAGGCTATGATACTCTGCAACCCTCACAATCCGGGCGGAAGAGTCTGGAGCCGTGCGGAACTCAAGAGAATAGCAAAAATCTGTCGTGAGAATAATGTATTCGTAATAAGTGATGAGATTCATTGTGACCTCTCATTTGAAAAGCATATTCCTTTTGCTACGGTAGATGCCGTTCAGGCGCGCAACACAATAACTTTCCACGCTCCTAGCAAGACTTTCAACGTTGCGGGAGTTGGTGCAAGTGAGTGGGTAGCAACCGGTAAGGAGGTTGCCAAGAAGTTTGCAGATTACCTCAAGGCCGGCGAGTTTGACTTTGGTCACTATGACTCCTTCCTCCCTGCAACTCTGCTCTACACTCCTAAGGGAAGAGAGTGGCTTAACCAGGCAATGGATTACATTAAGGGTAACATAGATTACGTAGAGAAATTCCTCAAAGAGAACTTCACCCATCCTACACTTGAGTTTACCGGCAAGAAGGTACGCGCTTCAAACGAGGAGTTTGCAGAGGCAAAAGTTACGGAGACCCAGCTCATTAAGATGATAAGACCAAAGGCTTCATTCTTAATCTTCCTGGATTTCAGACCGTTGGGTCTTAGTCAGAAGGAACTGGTTGAGTTTATAGTAGACGGCGCACATCTGGCTCTGAATGACGGAGCTACGTTCGGTGCCGGCGGAGAGGGATTTATGCGTCTTAACGTTGGCTGCCCAAGGAAAACTCTTGAGCAGGCAATGAAACAGCTCAAAACAGCCTTCAACAAACGCTACAAATTGTAAAAACTTGCTATATTTGCACCCCGCTTTTAGCGGATCGGGATGTGGCGCAGTTGGCTAGCGCACTACGTTCGGGACGTAGGGGTCGTCCGTTCGAGTCGGATCATCCCGACAAACAAAAAAGGCAGTGGAAAAATTCCGCTGCCTTTTTGTTCTCTAAGCTTTAAGCTTATTTCTTGTAACCAGGATTCTGCTCAAGTTCAGGATAGATAATTCTCTCATCTGAAGAGATAGGGAGCATTACTCTGTCATCAGACCAGGTAAGAGCAGTTGTGAATGGGTTGTGAGGATCATTCTTAACGTATGAGCCGTTACGTCTCATAAGGTCAAAGAAACGGTCACCCTCGCCAATCAACTCCTTCTTTCTCTGAATCTCAATGTTCTCCATTGTAGCAGCAATAGAGGTTACGGTAGGATCTGCTCTTTGAGCAACCTGCAGCAGCAGACTTGCAGCATCTCCCTTTCCGGTATTCATACCTGCCTCAGCAGCAATAAGGTAAATCTCGCTCAGGCGGAACACCTTTGCCTTGTTCTGGAAGTTACGTGTGGTAGCTG
>CAMHRD010000099.1 GCA_946187365.1 uncultured Bacteroidales bacterium | reverse complement strand
TCCATAATGGCAAAGCCTCCGATAAAGAGCAGTGCCGCCCACAGCCACTGAATGCCATCGTATACTACACTCCGGTTAATCAGTACCAGCGCCCAGGTGCTATATATGCCCTGAAGCATAGCCGTGTACCAACCCGGGCTTACGCCCTTCAGGCGGAACATCACGATACCCCAGTTGTGGACAAACATCTCGAATATGCCCAGGATAAACACAGGGAAAACAAGCCACATCTGATTCGGGAACAAAAGGGCCAGCGAAAACATCACGGCAATAAATGTGTCAGCCGCTACGTGAATGAGCCCTGGAACAGGCAGTTCTTCAGGCGTGATCCCGATAGCCTGGCCCATCACCCGAATGAATCGTTCCTTGTACGCCTCTTCGTATTCGTGCGCGACCAAGAGGAAGAAAAGGCCCATCACCAGTTTCTGCACCAGGCAGAGTGATGCCCAATGAAGGCAGGCCCAGATGGCCCAGCCCAGGAAATAAAGGCCCAGAATATGTGTCGTGTTCTTGGCCAAGAACAGTCCGAGTTTATTCATGTCATAAATCCAGATTCTCAGTGCGTCGCTTTGAGATATTGAAGGTCTCCGTACCAGTAGGAGGCGGTAGTGCCGCCGTCAATGAGGATGTCGGTGCCGGTGATGAAACGGCCTCGGCTGGACATCAGGAATTCTGCCAAGTCGCCCACTTCGTCAGGCGTTCCCGCGCGCTTTGCAGGTGCGCCGGCAATCATCTTCAGATAGCCTTCTGCGCGGGGACCGTGGAGCTCATCGTTGGCCAACGGTGTGATGATAATGCCCGGGCTGATGCTGTTGATGGTGGCGCCGCGCTTGCCCAAGCGACAAGCTTCGAAAGCGACACGGAGGACATTGCAGCGCTTGGAATACTGATAGGCCTTGAGGGTATCGGTAATGGCCTCGATGAAGGGAAGATGAAGCAGGGCTTCCACGGGACTCGTAGCCAGCGCCTCGTTCTCTTCCAGGCTCAATGCCGGAAGACGGTGGCCGGACTGGGAAGAGATAATCACGCCGGAACCACCTTCCGCAATGACTTTACCGAACTCTTCAATCAACACTGAGGTCCCGTAGAGATCCACCTGCAGGATTTTAGCTACAGGGGCCTGAGACGGAGAAACTCCCGCCGCATTAATCAAATACTTCACCGGGCCCAGTTCCGTGGCGAATTTCACCAGATTGAGGATGCTTTCCTTGTTGCCCAGGTCCATGGCGATCGTGCGGGTCTCAAAACCAGCATCCTCCAGCGTTTTAGCCGCACGTTTTGCGTTCTCAATGCTATAATCGGCCAGGACGGTAATCTTGCCTGCGCCCACTCTTCTTGCGATGGCCTGGCCGATGGAACCAGCTCCGACCAATACAGAAACTTCTTTTGCCATATTGTTATTTCTGTGCTTTATCAAAATCCGATTTTTCTGACTGATAAAGATAAACATTATTCTCTGGAGATAGCAGAGCTTGATAGATACTTTCGGTCACTTCTCCTCTGATTCGGCCACTTTCGGTCACCATTTCCGGTAGTTATTTCAACCCACCGAATCAGAACCTAACATACGGTCTGTCAATACCTTAAATAGAAATTGACAACACACGATTGCCACCGATGCCTCTGCTCCGGCTCCGGGTACAAGAAAAGCACCGTAAACGCGGTGCTTTTCTTGTACCTTTTCTTATATGATTGGGGCACAGCCCCAAACCCCGCGCGCCCCTGGCGCGAGCTCCAGAAGGAGCTTGTTTGTACCCTTATGATTTACCCAGGCAGGTGGCAAGGGAGTCTTCCCAGGCGGGGATGGTGATGTTTAAAACCATTTTGATTTTGCTCTTATCTAAAACCGAATAGGCAGGGCGTTTGACTTTGCTCGGATACTCTGATGAGAGGCACGGATTAATCTTACACTCAGTGTTTCCGGCAAGGGCGGCAATCTTAACGGCAAAGTCATACCAGGAGCAAACGCCCTCATTGCTAAAGTGGTAGGTTCCCAGGAGAGAGTCTGAATCTATCGTGATGAACTTCACAATAACCTTTGCCAGATCCAGAGCGTAGGTAGGAGTTCCAACCTGATCGTTCACAACTTTGATGGCCGGTTTTGTTGCAGTAAGGCTCTGCATGGTCTTCACAAAGTTCTTTCCAAACTCGCTGTAAAGCCAGGCGGTTCTGATGATTATGCTCCTGCCGCCAACCCTCTTAACGGCCTCCTCTCCGTGGAGTTTTGTTCTTCCGTATGCTCCCGTTGGATTGCATTTATCCTCTTCAGTATACGGAGTCTTGGCGGTTCCGTCAAAAACGTAATCTGTACTTATGTGAATCAGAAGAGTGTTGTTCTCTTTTGCCGCAACAGCCAGATTCTCAACTGCTTTTGCGTTAATTAACTCTGCCGTGGCTTCATTGTCTTCTGCTGCATCTACATTTGTAAAGGCAGCACAGTTAACAATAACATCAACTTTGTTCTCTGCTAGAATTTTTCTAACTGCCTCAAGATCTGTGATATCCAGATTCTTTGTATCACTGTCCTGAATAATGTCTGTAAAGACAAAATTGTATGGCAACCCCTTAGAGAGCAGGCGCAATTCATTGCCCAGCTGCCCATTAGCTCCGGTTACCAAAACAGTTTTCATTACTCGTAGTAGTTGGTTTTGTAATCAAACAACTCCGGCGCATCTTTAAGAAGCGGGTGATGTTTATCTTTTTCTGAAAGAAGAATATCCTTTGCAGGTATCTTCCAATCTATTGCAATCTGCGGATCGTTCCAGGCTACAGCTCCCTCTGCCTGAGGGTTGTACAGGCGGTCACACTTATACTGGAACACCGCCTCTTTGCTCAAAACAACAAAGCCGTGAGCAAAGCCTCTTGGTATAAACATCTGACGGTGATTCTCTCCCGTGAGTTCAACAGCCACATATTTTCCAAAGGTTGGGCTTCCAACTCTGATATCAACCGCAACATCCAACACGCTGCCACTCACCACTCTTACCAATTTGCTCTGAGAGAATTCCCCCTTCTGAAAGTGAAGACCGCGGAGCACACCGTAACTGCTCTTGCTCTCGTTGTCCTGAACAAAATCTATATGTCTTACAGCGGAGTCAAAATCTCTCTGGCTCCAACTCTCAAAGAAATATCCTCTTGCATCCCCAAAGACCTTTGGTTCAATCACAAAGACATCTTCAATAGCCGTTTTAATTACCTCAATCATTTGAAAATTCATCTGCAATGCGGACAAGGTATTGTCCGTACTGGTTTTTAAGCATTGGCTTTGCAATCTCACGGATCTTTTCCGGAGTAATCCAACCTTTGCGCAGTGCAATACCCTCAAGGCAGGCAACCTTCAAGCCCTGACGTTTCTCTATGGTTTCAATGTAGGCTGTTGCCTCGGCAAGAGAATCGTGAGTTCCGGTATCAAGCCATGCAAAGCCTCTTCCAAGTGTCTGAACCTTAAGCTCTCCCGCCTTCAAGAACTCCTGGTTGACCGTGGTGATTTCAAGTTCTCCTCTTGCAGAAGGTTTGATGCTGCCTGCAATATCCACAACCTTGTTAGGGTAGAAGTAGAGACCCACAACAGCATAGTTGCTCTTTGGCTCCTTTGGTTTCTCCTCAATACTCAGACAGTTACCGTTCTTGTCAAATTCGGCAACGCCGTAACGTTCCGGATCGCTCACCCAATATCCGAATATGGTAGCCTTCTTCTCCTTCTCTGCAGACTCAACGGCATCCTTCAAAAGAGCGCTGAAGCCTGCACCGTGGAAGATGTTGTCTCCCAGCACTAAACAAGCACAGTCATCTCCAATGAAATCTTTACCTATGATGAATGCCTGAGCCAGTCCGTCCGGCGATGGCTGCTCTGCATAAGAGAAGTTTACTCCAAAGTCTGAGCCGTCTCCCATCAGCCTCTTAAAACCGGGCAGATCCTGCGGAGTGCTGATAATGAGAATATCACGTATGCCGGCCAGCATCAATACGCTAACCGGATAGTAGATCATAGGCTTGTCATAGATTGGAAGAAGCTGCTTGCTTACGCCCTTGGTAATTGGGTAAAGCCTTGTTCCTGAGCCTCCTGCCAGAACGATACCTTTCATCTTTTATCTGTTTTTGTACATTTCATCATAGTACTTCTGGTAATCACCGGAAGTTACGTTGTCCATCCAGGCCTGATTCTCCAGATACCATTTAACGGTCTTTTCAATTCCCTCTTCAAACTGCAAAGATGGTTCCCAACCCAGTTCTTTCTGAAGTTTTGAACTGTCAATTGCATATCTAAGGTCATGGCCCGCACGGTCTGTAACGTATGTAATAAGGTCCATATCAGCACCTTCAGGTCTACCAAGCAGACGGTCTACGGTATTGATTACAACCTTAATGATATCTATGTTCTTCCACTCGTTGAATCCTCCAATGTTGTAGGTCTCTGCAATCTTACCCTTATGGAAAATCAGATCTATAGCACGTGCGTGATCCTCAACGTAGAGCCAGTCTCTTACGTTCTCTCCCTTGCCGTATACAGGCAGAGGTTTGCGGTGACGGATGTTGTTGATAAAGAGAGGTATCAACTTCTCAGGGAACTGGTAAGGTCCGTAGTTGTTTGAGCAGTTTGTCACAATTGTAGGCATTCCGAATGTATCATGGAAGGCACGTACAAAGTGGTCTGAACTTGCCTTTGCTGCACTGTACGGAGAGTGAGGCTGGTACTTCAGATCCTCGGTAAAGAACTTCTCTCCGTATGCAAGATGGTGTTTGCCTGAACTTGCCTTGGTTGTGAACGGAGGCTTAATTCCCTCCGGGTTAGTCATTTCAAGTGCTCCGTAAACTTCATCCGTAGAGATATGATAGAACCTGCAGCCCTCATATTTCTTTGGCTCCCAGCAAGCTTTAGCAGCCTGAAGCATAGAGAGGGTTCCCATAACGTTTGTCTGAGCAAAAGTGAACGGGTCTTTAATACTTCTGTCTACGTGGCTCTCCGCTGCAAGGTGGATTACACCGTCTACGTTCTCCTCCTTCATCAGATTCAGAACACCCTCAAAGTCACAGATATCCATCTTCACAAACCTGTAGTTAGGCTTGTTTTCAATGTCCTTAAGGTTTGCCAGATTGCCGGCGTATGTAAGTTTGTCCAGGTTAATGATCCTATACTCAGGATACTTGTTTACGAACAGACGTACCACATGACTTCCAATAAAGCCAGCACCGCCTGTAATGATAATAGCTCTCTTATAACTCATAATCACTTTGATTCTTTCACATTTGTGCAAATATAACTAAAATAATAAAGGA
>CAMHRD010000098.1 GCA_946187365.1 uncultured Bacteroidales bacterium | reverse complement strand
GGGGGTGAAAATGGTACCTCAAAAAAAATTTAGCAGTGGCTTTCGCCACTGCTATTTTTTTGAGGTACCAAGCAGAATCGAACTGCTGTACGCGGTTTTGCAGACCGCTGCCTAGCCACTCGGCCATGGTACCGTTTGGGAGTGCAAAGATATAAAAAAATCTCTTATTCTACATAAAGCACCAGACCTTTCAGATACTCCCCTTCCGGATGGCATATATTCACCGGATGATCTGCAGGTTGGGTGAGACGGTGGAGGATTCTCACCTTGCGGCGGCACTGAGCTGCGGCAGAGAAGACGGCAAGTGCAAAATCTATCTTGTCTACCACCTGTGAACAGCTGAATGTGAAGATGATACCCCCTTTTGCAACCTTCTCAATGGCCATGGCGTTGAGTTTGCGGTAGGCGCGGAGTGCGTTAGGTTTTGCGCTGAGGTGTTTTGCAAATGCCGGAGGGTCTACAATCATCAGCTGGTATTTACCCTTTTCCACCTCTTTAAGGTAGTCTATGGCGTCTGTGCAGATGCTCTCTGTGTTGTTAGTGAAGCCGTTGAGTATTAGGTTGTTGGCGCAGGCGTCTATGGCTGTCTGCGATGAATCTACAGATGTGCAGCCTGTTGCGCCGCCCTTAAGGGCGTAAACAGAGAAGCCGCCTGTGTAGCAGAAGAGGTTGAGCACGTTTTTGCCTTCTGCATAACGTTTTACAAGTTCCCGATTGTCTCTCTGGTCCAAAAAGAAGCCGGTCTTCTGCCCCTTTTCCCAATCTACGTAGAACTTGCAGCCGTTCTCAACTACCTCAATTGTTGTAGGATGGGTTGGGTTCTTCTTATACAGGTAGTCGTCATCTCCCTTAAAGGTTCCTATCTGGGTAGATTTGGAATAGACGGCTGTTATTTTATCATTTAAGACCTCTTTGATGGCCTCTGCTATTTCATTTCTGCTGGCGTACATTCCGGCAGAGTGAGTCTGCATAACGGCGGTGTCTTTGTAGATGTCTATGATTAAGCCCGGCAGATAATCCCCCTCTCCGTGAACAAGGCGGAAGCAGTTGGTGTTTGCATGGTCTAACACCTTCTCTCTCAAAAGATAAGCCTCCTTAAGGCGCTCCTTCCAGAACTCATGGTCTATCTCCTCTTTCTTCCAGGTGAGCATTCTAACCATAATGGAGCCCTCCTGGTAGTGTCCTCTGCCAAGGAAAGATTTTTCTTTGGAGTAGACGTCTACTACATCTCCGTTCTGCGGGCTGCCCTCCGTTTTATCTACGGCTCCGGAGAAGACCCACGGGTGAAAGCGCAGAAGTGACTGATCCTTACCCTTTTTGAGGATTATCCTTTTCTCTTTTATCATACTATTCAGATAAAAGTTTTACATACATCTGACGGCAGACCCAGGCGTCTATAGCCGCATACTTTAACTGTGCGGGGCTAAGGCGTGAACTCTCCCAGTTGGAGAGCTGCTGGCTCTTGGATACCCTGATTCCCAGAATAATGGCAGACATCTTACGAACGCTCTTCTCTATAATGCCAAACTTCTCCGCCATGCTCTGCAAATCTGCAAATCCGTTAGGGGTAAAGTTGCGGTAACGCTTAAGTCCGTTAATGTCATCTCTTACCGCAGCACCAACTTTTATAACTGCAGGGTTGGAGAGCAGAGCGGCCAGGCTCTTTGGAACCCCTATCATCTGCAAACGGAATATAAATGCCTTATTTTCAGAAGATAACTGCAGTATAGCCATGCGGTTTTTAGGTGCCTTGGCAACAAAGCAGGGCTTGGTTTCTGTATCAAAACCAATAACCTTCTGCTCTGTCAAATAGTCTATCGCTTTCTGGAATTGCAGCCCCTCACTCTCAATTACTTCTATCTCCCCGTTGAAATCCGCCAGCGGGAGCTTCTCAATCTGCTCCGTGGTTATGCTTTGGGCAAACTCCATTTAGTCTAATTTATCTTTGATATTATCGTAAGTAATTGGTACAAGCACCTTTAAACGGCGGAGGTTATCCGGGTTGAGGTTGTCTTTGGAGAACGGAACAACAACCGTTGTTACATCCTCTGTACCAACTTCTCTGCCATACTTAAAGTCATGTTTGAGGGCTCCGTTGTCTTCCAGTTTGGAGTTATCTACTCCGTAAGAAGGAACGGAAATGAATGCCTCCACGTTGCCTCTGCGGGTACGCAGAGCCATCAAATGCTCCTCTCTCAGAATCTTGCAGCACTCAAGTGCAGTGAACTTAGCAGGATCTATAAACGTAAAGTCATCTGAAATCAGAGGGGCGTAAACAAACTTGCCGTTCTTCTTGTACTCTCTGAGTTCTGTTATAACTTTCTTAATTGTATCCAGATAGAAAGGATAGTGGGTGCATCCCAGAATAATGCTCTTAAGAGGAGCCTGCTCCTTTGTGGCGCGGAGTCTCTCAAGAAGAGAAACTACGTGGAAACGAGCATAGTTTCCGGCTGAATTTAACTGGAAATCAATGTATTTACCATTTTCCTTCTTGTAAAGAATTGCATTGTTTGAGAAGTCAAAATTGTATACATCCAACAGTTCCTCTTTAATATCGTCCTCTCCTGTTCCAAGGCGAGGTCCTCTGTATGAATCTCTTGGAGAAACAAGTGAAAGATCCACAAAGTCCTTCTCCAAATCCACCGCCTCAGCAAAACCTGCACCCGGCTGATTTACAACCTGTACGTAACCCTTGTAATCCTGAGCCTTCTGTACCTGACGTATAGTCCTCTCGTAAGCACCTGAAGCGATGGTTCCAATGGTTGCCATAACTCCTACTGAGAGAGAATCTCTGCTTCTGGAGTTTTTAATATCGTCAAAGGTTGCATTAACTCCGGCATTAATAACTCCAATCACCTTAACCCCCGTCTTTGAGAGTTCCAGAAGTGTCTCTATATCCTTAAGACCATAGGCTGTGGCTGTGTTGCAGGCAATTACAATAATCTTGCACTTTGCCTTGTTACCCTTTGCAACCTTGTCTGAGGAGAGTTCATAATATTTGTCTGAGAGCAGGAAGAGGGCGTCTTTTACCGCCAACTCTCTAAGGTACATCTCTTTACCCTCTTTAGGATATGTTCCGTAAGGCATATTTGCCTGGTCTGCAAGATACTGGAAGTCCTCTCCGGAGAAATCCGGAATACCGTCAGATTTTATCTCACCGGAGATATTGTCCACATTATCTGAACCCAGAACGGCCTCCAAAACTGTAAGTCCGCCTGTTCCGGAATCAAAGACTCCTATTGGAAGATAGGCCCTCTGATCAATTTTAGGGAATCTCTTAAAATCTGCGTACCAAATACTTGTGGAATCATTAAGTGCCTTCTCCATTATTGGAGTAACCTCTTTAGGTGTAGGTTGTTCCTTCTTGCAAGATGGCAGAATAGAGATAACTCCAAATGCTGCAAACGCTACCAATACGTTAATTTTCAGCTTCATATCTTTAATAATTAAATTCACCGTAAACAGATTTGATAAGCAAAGATGCCTTCTGTGAAGAGCTCTTCTCCACATGTCCTATAACCTTTGCATTAATATCAAAACTCTTGGAAATATCTATAATAGACTGTGCATCAGCCTCCTCAACATAGAACTCCAGGCGGTGTCCCATATTGAACACCTTATACATCTCCCTCCACGGAGTCTTGCTCTCACTCTGAATTGTACGGAAGAGAACAGGAGCGTCAAACATGTTGTCCTTAACCACCTTAACACCCTCCACAAAGTGCAGGACCTTGGTCTGTGCTCCGCCCGTGCAGTGTATCATACCGTCTATGCGGAAACGCATCTTCTCAAATATCTTCTTTACTACAGGAGCGTAAGTCCTTGTAGGAGAGAGCACAAGCTTGCCGTAGGTAAGACCGGTTTCCTTCTCAATCTCAGTAAGGCGCTTGCTTCCGCTGTATACCAGATTCTTAGGAACCGCTCCGTCAAAGGTCTCAGGGTAGAGGGAGGCCAGATAGTTGGCAAAAACATCGTGACGTGCACTGGTAAGCCCGTTGCTTCCCATTCCGCCATTGTAACTCTCCTCGTATGAAGCCTTTCCGTCTGAAGCCAGAGCAACAATCACATCCCCCGGTTTAATGCGGGCGTTGTCAATAACCTCGCTCTTTTTCACCCTTGCAAATACGGTTGTATCTGCTATTACGGTTCTTACCAAGTCTCCCACATCTGCCGTCTCTCCCCCCGTAGGGATAAGTTTTACACCATATTCAGCCATCTTCTCCACAAAACGTGAAGCTCCTGATATCAAGCGCGCTATAACCTCTCCCGGGATAAGATTCTTATTTCTCCCGATGGTTGAACTCATATAGATATTGTCTGTGATTCCCACACAGAGCAGATCATCCGTATTCATAACAATGGCATCCTGAGCAATACCGTTCCAGACGCTCATATCTCCCGTCTCCTTCCAGTAAGCGTAGGCCAGAGAGGATTTGGTTCCCGCTCCGTCTGCGTGCATAACGGCACACATACTCTCATCTGCCAAATCCGGCACTATCTTACAGAAAGCTTTAGGAAAGAGGCCCTTATCCAAGTTCTTTATTGCATTGTGAACATCCTCTTTCTGAGAGGAGACACCTCTCAGAGCATATCTGTCCAAACTATTGTTACTGCTATCTGCCATTATTTTTACGCCTACCTTATCAAATGGCAAATGTAATAAAAACAAAGATTATATGCCATTTTTGAACAAAAGCGGGATTTTATCAACAAAAATTATATTTTTTAAAAAATATACATATATTTGCACCATAAAAAGCAGAAAACATAGGTATTTTTTCAAAATAATAGGTATTTAATTTCCAAAAATCCCCAATTATGAGTAACGTTCGTACCAGAGCCCTTGCAGAAAGCGCAATTCATGAGGCAAAACGCTTTTACACAGAAAACCGTCCCGTATCCGAGTACTTCGGAGTGAATGTCTTTGATCTTCCCAAGATGAAACTCTTCCTCTCAGAGGAGGCTTACAATGCTGTAGTGAGCGCAATTGAAAACGGCAGTATGATAGACAGAAGCGTAGCAGACCAGATTGCGCTGGGTATGAAGAACTGGGCCGTAAAGATGGGTGCAACACACTACACCCACTGGTTCCAGCCTCTTACGGATGCAACTGCAGAGAAGCACGAGTCTTTCTCAGACCCTGTAACCAGCACCGGCGGAGGTTCCTTTGAAAACTTCCGCGGAAAGACCCTCATTCAGCCGGAGCCTGATGCCTCAAGCTTCCCTAACGGAGGTCTTAGAAACACCATTGAGGCAAGAGGTTACACCGCCTGGGACCCTACCTCAC
>CAMHRD010000097.1 GCA_946187365.1 uncultured Bacteroidales bacterium | reverse complement strand
CCTGCCCGGTTGGTTTGAACTCCAACAGTTCGGAGAGGATTCTCAGCAGATGGCTTCTTCCCTTCTTTGGCGGAATGAACTTTTCAACCTTGGAGGAGAAGAAGAGCGCTCCAACCTTATCGTTATTGATTGAGGCGGAGAAGGAGAGCACTGCTGCAATCTCTGCAACCAGCTCACGCTTAGTCTTCTCCACGGTTCCGAATATACTGGATTGGCTAACGTCTACAAGCAGAACAACCGTAAGTTCTCTCTCCTCCTCATACACTTTTATATAAGGAGAACGCAAACGGGCCGTAACATTCCAGTCCATATTGCGGACATCGTCTCCAAACTGATACTCACGTACCTCGCTGAAAGCCATACCTCTACCCTTGAAGGCGGAGTGGTACTCTCCTGCAAAGATCTGGTGAGAGAGAGACTTTGTCTTTATCTCAATCTTACGTACTTTCTTTAAAAGTTCGTTGTCCATACAAATAACTCCTTATGGAACCGGTACAATATTTACTATCTCGGTAATCAGATTCTCTGTTGTAATATTCTCTGCCTCAGCCTCGTATGTAAGACCAATACGGTGACGCAATACCTCGTAGCATACGGCTCTTACATCCTCCGGAATTACATAGCCTCTTCTCTTTATGAATGCGTAAGCCTTGGCTGCCTTTGCAAGTGAAATACTTGCTCTTGGAGAAGCACCGTACTGAATCAGATTCTTAATCTTTCCAAGTCCATACTCCTCCGGAGTTCTGGTTGCGTAAACTATATCTACAATGTAACGCTCAATCTTCTCATCCATGTAAACGTCTTTTACAACGCTTCTTGCACGGACAATATCCTCAGGCTTAAGAACTGTGCTTGCCTTAGGGAACTCCTGTGCGTTGTGCATCTTAATAATCTGTTTCTCCTCATCCTTCTTAGGGTAATTAACAATCACCTTAAGCATGAAACGGTCCATCTGTGCTTCAGGCAGCGGATATGTACCCTCCTGTTCTATAGGGTTTTGTGTTGCCATTACAAGGAACGGTTTAGGAAGGGCGTAGGTGTTGTCTCCAATGGTTACGGCTCTCTCCTGCATTGCCTCCAGCAGAGCACTCTGTACCTTTGCAGGTGAACGGTTAATCTCATCCGCCAATACAAAGTTTGCAAAGACAGGTCCCTGTTTTACCTGGAACTGCTCGTTCTTCTGACTGTAGATCATTGTTCCCACAATATCAGAAGGAAGCAAGTCCGGAGTAAACTGAATCCTGTTGAACTTTGCATCAATGATATCTGCCAATGTGCTTATAGCCAGGGTTTTTGCCAAACCAGGCATTCCCTCCAGCAACAGATGTCCGTCTGCAAGCAATCCAATGAGCAGATCCTCAACCAGATGTTTTTGCCCAACAATCACCTTGTTCATCTCCATAGAGATGATATCTACAAAGGCGCTCTCTTTCTGAATCCTATCATTCAGTTCCTTTATGTTAACGTTCTCCATAATTGTTTAAATTACTTTGTTATTCTTTTTACTTTCAATTTCTTACCTTTGCGCTATATGAGATACTTTATTCGTCTGTCATATAACGGAGCCCCCTTTAGCGGCTGGCAAATTCAAAAGAACGCAACCGGCGTTCAAGAGGAACTTCAAAAAGCTTTTTCACTTTTGCTGAAGGAGAAGATTGAGATTACAGGTGCCGGTAGAACAGATAGCGGCGTTAATGCCGTCAACTACATTGCCCACACAGATATCCAATCCCAGACAGCTCTCAGTGGAAAATCTCAAAAGCAATTTCTATACAAATTAAATGCCATTCTGCCCGCCCAAATCAAGGTTGAGGGCATTTATAAAATGCACCCGGAGGCCCACGCCCGCTTTGATGCAACCAGCCGTACCTACAACTATTTCATCTCCACGGAACCCTCCCCGTTTGATGACCGGTTTACCTTCTATGTTAAGTGCAAAACTCTCAACATAGAGGCCATGAACAGGGCTGCCAAATATTTCATCGGGACAAAAGATTTTGCCTCCCTGCAGAAGGTTGGAAGTGACAACAAAACCTCCGTTTGTACTGTAACAGAGGCACTCTGGAAGAAGGCTCCCCTCCCCACCCCGTTCAATGCGGGCTGCAGGGGAAAGAGATATGTCTTCACCGTTACCGCCAACCGCTTCCTAAGAAATATGGTCAGGGCCATGGTGGGATCCCTGCTGGAAGTGGGGCTCGGAAAGAGAGAGCCGGAGTGGATTGAGGAGATGCTCAAAAAGAAAAACCGTTCCTCCGCGGCTCAGAGCGTCCCGGGTAATGCCCTCTTTTTGACCAGGATAACCTATCCATACCCAATAAAGTAGCTCTTGCACACTTTTTGCTTGTAGGCTTGCAAAAACAGATTTTGAAATAAATAATACTTAATAATATGAGTTTGATCACTTTTTTTCTCCAGGCAGACGCCGTAGAAGCCGTAAACCAGGCAGCCGGCACACTCGCCTCCAGCCAAAAGGTCTCCCTCTCCATGATAGACATGGCAGTTAAGGGCGGATGGCTTATGATTCCTCTTGTAATTCTCTCCGTACTAACCATTTACATCTTCGGAATGAAGTGGTGGACAATTAGCCGTGCCTCAAAGATTGACCCTAATTTTATGAGGGATATAAGAGATTTTATTCACGATGGTAAAATCTCTGCAGCACTTAACCTCTGCCGCCAGCAGGATACCCCTGTCTCTCACCTCATTGAGAAGGGAATTGAGAGAATGGGAAGACCTCTGACGGATATCCAGACCGCCGTGGAGAATATGGGAAACATAGAGATTGCAAGGCTTGAGAAGGGACTCCCTTCACTGGCTTCCATTGCCGGAGGCGCCCCAATGCTTGGATTTTTGGGAACCGTACTCGGTATGGTGCAAGCCTTCTTCAATATGAGCCAGGCTGGTAACAACATAGATATCACACTGCTCAGCAGCGGTATCTACACTGCAATGATTACCACCGTTGCCGGTCTTATTGTAGGTATCCTGGCTTACTTTGGATACAACTACCTTACATCCAAGGTTTCAGACCTGGTATTTACACTCCAGAGCAACACCATAGAGTTTATGGATCTGCTCCACGAACCTGCAGACAAACCAGCAAAATAATTATTATGGCAATTCAACAGAGAAACAAGGTAGATGCAAAGTTCAGCATGTCCTCAATGACGGACATTGTCTTTCTACTCCTCATCTTCTTCCTTGTAACCTCCACACTCATAAACCCTAACGCTCTCAAGTTGCTGCTTCCAAAGAGTACCAACCAGATCTCCGCAAAGCCGCAGGTGAGCGTTTCCATAAAGCATTACCCGGAAAGCAACACCTTCTCATACCACATCAACGGCCACCAGCAAGCCACTCCGTATGAGCAGGTTGAAGTCTCCATACAGGCTCTCCTCCAGAACACGGAGGAACCAACCTTCACCATTCTGGCAGACCAGAGTGTTCCAATTGAGAAGGTTGTAGAACTGATGAACATTGCAAAGCGCAACCAATACAAGGTAATCCTTGCCACCTCACCTGAGTAATGTATTCAATGACAAAGCAGCAAAGGCAGGCCCGCGAGGGTAAGAAAATAGGCACGGTTCTTACTGTTGCCTTTCACGCCGTGTTGCTTTTAGTCTTGGGTATCAGCGGCTTCAAACTCATATATCCGCCGCCTCCTGAGCAGGGTATACTGCTGGAGATACCCCTTGAAGAGGTACCAAAACCCGTCATCAAACAACTCTCCAGAGAACCAAGAGCTCCAAAGGCAGACCCTGATAAAGAGGTGAACATTGTTCAGAAGGCCAAGGCTCCGCTCCAGGCGGAAAAGAGCAACGCCGGCAAAGCCACTACGGCTCAGGGTAAAGGAGATGTCCCTGTTACCGAGCCAAAGAGAGAGGTGGACAAGAGAGCTCTCTTCCCTTCTGCAGACAACAAGAAGGATACAAAGCAGGCACAGACTTCAGAGAAGATAGAGAATGACCTCAAAGCCGGGCATTCACAGGGCAACACAGACAGCGGTCCCGTAACCGGCCAGCCTTCAGTAAGGCTGGAGGGACGCTCAGTAGTAGGCTCACTTCCAAAGCCAAAATACGAGGTGAACAAGAGCGGAGTTGTTGTGGTTAAGATAGTTGTAGATGAGACGGGCAAGGTCACCAACGCCATCCCTGGCCAGAGCGGCACCACCGTCAATGACCCAACACTCTGGCAGGCCGCCAAAACCGCCGCCCTCAAAGCCCGCTTCTCCCCAACTTCCAACTCCTCCGGCACAGGCACCACAGGCACAGGTTCCGGCTCCTCCGGCACAGGCTCCGGCATCTCCACCCCTACCTCCGCCCAGGTAGGCTACATCACCTACGTCTTCACCCTCAAGTAACCTTCTCCCCGCCAAAATCACCCCTACTGCTTAAGGTGTCCCTGTTTTACGGACACCTTGAGCATTTTACCCCCCTTTTCGCTTAAGGTGTCCCCTTTTTCCGGACACCTTGAGCACTTTAACCCTTTTACCTCAACCTCAGCATACACCAAGTGTTCCCAGTGTCCGAAAATCCGGACACCAGGAACACTTTGGCCCCTTTTTCGTTCCCAGTGTCCGTAAAATCCGGACGCCGGGAACACCTTTGTCAACGATATCGGCAAGTTGTTGCCGCTAGATTCTCGGCTTCTGGACTACTCTGATGATGAGTGAGACAAAGTAGACAATCAGGCCGTAGAGGAAGCCTATAAGGGATACTTTGAATCCTGAGCATACAACAGAGAAAGGAACATCTCCTGTGACGCTTACAATGCTGAAGATCTGATAGAGGCCGTAAAGAGTCCAGAATGCAGATACGACCAATGCTGCAAGGCCAATTTCTTTGACCCATCGCGGAGCTTTCCAGGCTGCAAAGAGAAGGGCAATGAGGAGGAGGGTGATGACAATCATTCCCGGCAGACCGCCTTCAAAAAAGAGGGTTGCAGGCTGACCTGCACAATCTACGCACTCAACCGGAGCTGAACAGGTAGAATCTGCTACGTACATAAGTTCTTCTTTCATAACAAAAGTTTTTAGATGTTTTTTACACTGCAAAGGTAGGGCGCGGACAAAGGTTTTTCCAAAGTTAAAACCCTCTATACCCTTGTCAAAACCCACTGCAAGCAGGATTTCTTTGTATAGCTCTACAATTTCCCTACTTTTGTGATGCAATGAGAACAGTTGGAAGGATTGCATATTGGATTTTGGCTGTTGCTATGCTTACCGCAATACTTGTGAGCCTGGATTATTCTACGGCTCAGGCATTGCTTATCAGCCTGAGTTTCTGTCC
>CAMHRD010000096.1 GCA_946187365.1 uncultured Bacteroidales bacterium | reverse complement strand
ATGGCCCTGGTTCCTGTTATTCAGCCGCCTGTAATGCGTCTGCTCACAACAAAGAAGGAGAGAGTTATAAGAATGAAGGCTCCGAGACCTGTATCACAGCAGGAGAAGATTATCTTCCCTATTGTAGGTTTCCTTATCACAGCCTTCATAGTACCTTCAGGTATTCCTCTGCTGGGTATGCTCTTCTTTGGTAACTTGCTTAAAGAGAGCGGTGTTACAAGAAGATTGGCAGAGACTGCAAGAGGTCCGCTGAATGATATAGTAGTAATCCTTATAGGAGTTACCGTAGGTTGTTCAACTCAGGCAGATAAGTTCCTCCAGGGTAAATCAATTATGATCTTTGCTCTGGGTGCTGCATCTTTCTTTGTAGCAACATTCTGCGGAGTTCTCTTCTGTAAGTTTATCAACCTCTTCCTTAAGGAGGGCAACAAACTCAACCCTCTGATTGGAAACTCAGGTGTATCTGCAGTTCCGGATTCAGCCAGAGTATCCCATGTTCAGGGCCAGAAGTATGACCCTACAAACTTCCTTTTGATGCACGCAATGGGACCTAACGTAGCGGGCGTTATAGGAAGCGCCGTAGCAGCCGGTATCCTTCTGGGATTCCTCGGTTAAACTGTCTGGTTTACAGAGTATTGACTTTAAAGAATCGGGAGGTGAAAAAGCCTCCCGATTTTTTTATTTTCAGCCTCGTTTTCTATCATTATTTTTCCTAAATTTGTAGGGTTAAACGGATCAATTTTTACTATATGCAGGATAAATTGCAACAGCTGACAGACAAACTCTACAATGAGGGGCTGGCAAAAGGAAAAGAGGAGGCGGAAAGACTCCTATCTAACGCTAAATCCGAGGCGGAAAAGATAATAGCAAACGCTAAGGAGGAATCTGAAAAAATGATTGCTCAGGCTGAGAAAGAGTGTGCAAATCTGAAATCCAAAGCTGAGGGGGATATCAAAACCGCCTCATTCCAGGCACTTTCACAGATTAAGCAGGACATTGAGGAGGCTATAAAGGCTAAGACAGTTACCGCTCCCGTATCCGAGGCTCTCTCTTCCAACGAGTTCCTTCAGAGTCTGATTAAGAGCGTGGTAGAGGCATTCAAGCCATCCTCTCAGGCTACATCATTGGAGGTTATCCTTCCTGAGCAGAAGAGAAAAGAGATGGAAGCATTCTTCTCCAACGCAGCGGGAAAGGCTCTGAGTGAGGGAGTTAACATCTCATTCTCCAAAGACGTTGCCAACGGCTTTAAGGTAAGCCAAAAGGGAAGCGGATACTTCATTGACTTTACTGACAACTCCTTTGAGAAGATTATCTCTCAGTACATAAGACCTAAAACAAGAAAACTCCTGTTCGGTGAATAATTATCACTACATAATAGCCTCTCTTCCTGTAATTTCCAAAGGTTATGAAGACAAGTCTTTAGACCTTAAGAAAATTACTGCGGAGATAAAAGAGCAGTGCTCTGAGAGTGACATTCTCTCTATTGATCTCTTCAACAAGGGATTTGACGGCACCGCTCTGGATGAGGCCTTCTTTGAAGAGGTGCTTAAGAGCAAAAGCCGTCTTACCCGTCTCTACTATCTTTTGGAGAGAAACATAAGAAACATGAAGGTAAAGGCAGCCGCTTCAAAACTCTACTCCCCTACGGAGGCGGAGAAGAAAATTGAGCAGTACTCCATACTTCCAAAGGAGGATATTTACGGAGACTACCGTCAGCCTACGGACACTGAGGCTGAACTCAGCCATTCTGATATCCAGACACTTAACTCCATCTTCTCAGATGAAGATATTGTAAGCAAGGAGAAGAGACTGGATGATTTCAAATGGGAAAAGATAACTGATTTTACAACTCTGGACTTCTTCAACATTGATGCAATACTGGCCTTTCTGGCTAAGGCGCACCTTGTGGAGAGATGGTTGAACCTGGATGTAAACAACGGTAAACATCTATTCCGCAAGTTGGTAGATGAGGTCAGAGGAACATACGATAAAAACAAATTGATTTACCAGATAGATGAAAACAACGGGTAAAGTAACCGGTATAGTTTCAAACCTCGTAACTGTAGAGGTTGACGGTCCTGTTGCACAGAACGAATTGTGCTTCATAGATTTGGACGGGACTAAACTGATGGCCGAGGTCATTAAGGTCAACGGTGCAAACGCCTCCGTTCAGGTATATGAGAGTACCAGAGGACTTAAGGTTGGATGCAATGTGGAATTTGAAGGCAAAATGCTGGAGGTGACTCTGGGACCGGGCCTTCTGTCAAGCAATTACGACGGTCTGCAGGACAATCTTGCAACAATGGAGGATGTCTTCCTCAAACGAGGAGAGTACACTCCGGCATTGGATGCAGATAAGAAATGGGACTTCTCCCCTATTGCAAAGGTAGCAGACAAAGTGGTTGCCGCAGACTGGCTGGGAGAGGTTAAAGAGGGCTGGCTGCCTCACAAGATAATGGTACCGTTCTCATTTGAAGGAGAATACACGGTTAAAAGCATTGCTTCTGAAGGCTCCTACACCATCAATGATACCATTGCAGTTCTTACAGATTCCAAAGGAGAAGAGCATAAAGTTACAATGTGCCAGAAATGGCCTGTAAAGGTGGCAATTAAGGGATATAAGGAGAAACCTCGTCCATTCAGAATTATGGAGACGGGCGTAAGAGCAATTGATACCTTCAACCCTATCGCAGAGGGTGGTACGGGATTTATACCTGGTCCGTTCGGCTGCGGCAAGACAGTTATCCAGCATGCCATTGCAAAACAGGCTGAGGCAGACGTAATTATAATGGCTGCCTGCGGAGAGCGTGCAAACGAGGTTGTGGAGATTTTCAAAGAGTTCCCGGAACTTATTGACTCCAGAACCGGCCGTAAACTCATTGAGAGAACCACCATTATCTGCAACACTTCTAATATGCCTGTTGCAGCTCGTGAGGCCTCCGTTTACACCGCAATGACCATTGGAGAGTACTACCGTGCCATGGGACTTAAAGTGCTCCTTCTGGCAGACTCTACTTCCCGATGGGCTCAGGCACTTAGAGAGATGTCCAACCGTATGGAGGAGCTGCCGGGTGCGGACGCTTTCCCTGTAGACCTTTCATCCATCATCTCCAACTTCTACTCAAGAGCGGGTATTGTGGTTCTTAACAACGGCCAGACCGGTTCCGTTACCTTCCTGGGTACTGTATCACCTGCCGGAGGTAACCTCAAAGAGCCTGTAACAGAGTCTACTAAGAAGTGCGCAAGATGTTTCTACGCACTCAGCCAGACGCGTGCAGACAGCAAGCGTTACCCTGCAATCGACCCTATAGACTCCTACTCCAAGTATCTGGAATATCCGGAGATGGAGGAGTTCTTCAATGAGAAGATGGAGCAGGGCTGGGTTTCCAAAGTGCTTGCGGCACGTAACATAACCCTCAGAGGTAAAGAGGCTTATGACCAGATCAACATCCTCGGAGATGACGGCGTTCCTATGGAATACCACCTCCGTTACTGGAAGAGCGAGCTTGTAGATTTCATTCTGCTTCAGCAGGATGCCTTTGACAACATAGATTGTCAGACACCTCTCAAGAGACAGGAGTATATGCTCAATCTGGTACTTGACATCTGCAATAAGGATTATCACTTTGAGAGATTTGAGAAGTGCGTTTCATTCTTTAAGAACCTCATTAACATAATGAGACAGATGAACTTCTCAGAGTTCCAAAGCCCTGAGTTTGAAAAATATAAAGAACAACTTCAAAAAACTGTAGAAAATGTCCTCTAACGTATTTCAAAGAATATATACAAAACTGGAAGCCATAACCAAGGCTACGGTTACACTGAGAGCGGAAGGTGTCTCCAATGATGAACTTGCATCTGTTGCGGGACGTCTGGCCCAGGTAGTGAAAATTAAGAAGGATCTTGTTACTCTTCAGGTCTTTGCAGGAACGGAAGGCATTCCTACAAATGCAGAGGTTGAATTCTACGGAGAACCGCCTGCACTCAACGTTGGAGAGCAGCTTAGCGGAAGATTCCTGAACGCTTACGGTGAGCCTATTGACGGCGGTCCAAAGGTTGAGGGAGAGAGAAGATACATTGGCGGCCCTAGCGTTAACCCGTTCAAGAGAAGACAGCCCTCTGAACTTATCCCTACCGGAATTGCAGGTATAGACCTTAACAACACGCTGGTTTCCGGCCAGAAGATTCCTTTCTTTGCAGACCCGGATCAGCCTTATAATCAGGTAATGGCAGACGTTGCCCTCAGAGCTGACGTAGATAAGATTATACTTGGAGGTATGGGACTTTCCAATGATGACTACCTATACTTCAAACAAAAATTTGAGGATGCGGGAGCGTTGGACAAGATTATCTGCTTTGTAAATACTACAGAGCAGCCTCCTGTTGAGAGACTTCTTATTCCCGATATGGCTCTTACCGCAGCGGAGTATTTTGCAGTGGACAAGAATGAGAAAGTGCTTGTGCTTCTGACAGATATGACGCTCTATGCAGACGCCCTCTCCATTGTCAGCAACCGTATGGATCAGATTCCTTCCAAGGATTCAATGCCTGGTTCACTCTACTCAGACCTTGCAAAGATTTACGAGAAGGCCGTGCAACTTCCTAGCGGAGGCTCAATTACAATCATTGCGGTAACAACCCTCAATGACGGAGACATTACTCACGCCATTCCGGATAACACCGGATATATTACAGAGGGTCAGCTCTATCTTAGAAAAGATACGGATACCGGAAAGATCATTGTAGATCCGTTCCGTTCGCTTTCAAGACTTAAACAGCTTGTAATCAATAAGAAAACAAGAGAAGACCACAGCCAGGTGATGAACACCGGAGTGCGATTGTTTGCGGATGCTGCAAACGCAAAGACCAAACTGGAGAACGGATTTGACCTTTCAGATTACGACCTCCGCTGTCTTGACTATGCAAAGGAGTACTCCAACCGTCTTCTCTCAATAGACGTAAACATTAAGATTGACGAGATGCTTGATACCGGGTGGGAACTCTTCCGCAAATACTTCAAACCGGAGGAGCTGGGTATAAAGCAGTCAATGGTAGACAAATACTGGAACAGATAGTTCTTAAGCGTAATGGCAATTAAGTTTCAATACAATAAAACATCTCTTAACAACCTCAACAAACAGTTGAAGGTGAGGAAGAATGCATTGCCTACACTGAAGAACAAGGAGAGTGCTCTCAGAGTTGAAGTAAAAAACGCCAAAAAGAGGAGCGAGGAACTCATTCAGCAGCTGGACAGTACGTTAAAATCTTTTGACTATCTGGCCCCAATGTGGAACGAGTTTGAGCACAACCTAATCTCCGTTAAGGATGTAAATCTCAAGACGGAGA
>CAMHRD010000095.1 GCA_946187365.1 uncultured Bacteroidales bacterium | reverse complement strand
CTCCCGATAAATTAACCGTTTCCATTGGAAACGAAGGGAATAGCGGAGTTGTGATGTTGGAGAGCGGCTTGGAATATCCTGGCAATCCTGAGGACAATATCTGCGTTAAAGCATACAAACTTTTAGATGCAGTTTACGCTCTTCCTCCTATGACAATCTCTCTGGAAAAACACCTCCCCGTAGGTGCCGGACTTGGCGGCGGAAGCAGTGACGGAGTCTGCACTCTCAAGGCAATTGATACGCTCTGCAACCTCAATATCTCCAAAGAGAAAGTGTTGGAGTTTGCCGCACAACTAGGCAGTGACTGTCCCTTCTTTGTTGAGAACAAACCAATGTTGGTTACAGGAAGAGGAGAGGTCTTAACTCCTCTGGATGAGCGTTTTGGAGAGGACGTTGTTAAGGCTGTAGATAATCTTGTTAAGAACTACCGTGTGGAGATTGTCTTCTCAAGTGACTGCTTTGTCTCCACCGGCCACGCCTACTCAATTGTTCCAAAGAGAGATAAAAGGCAGCCGTACACGCCTGTTACGGAGCTTGTTACAAGGCCCGTTTCAGAGTGGGACGGTGTAATGGTTAATGACTTTGAAGCTCCCGTATTTAAGGAGTTCCCTCAGCTGCAAAAAGTTAAAGATTCCCTCAAAGAGGTTGGCGCATCCTACGTCTCCATGACCGGCAGCGGCTCCGCCATCTACGCCCTCTTCCCCCGCTAACACGCTTGCTCGTTTAAAGACAGAAAACATTTGCAGAACCCAAAAGAGTTCTTATCTTTGCAGTGAATTGGTAAACCAATCAAATGGGCTGGGGTGTCCCCGGTTGGAGAGAGGTTCAGGTAACTGAATCTTTCTTTCTTTATAGCCCTCTTGGAATCACTTTCAGACCGAGCTTGGCATCTCGGTCCGTAAAGATATTGTACTGGAGAACGTCATAAGCAGGATTGACAGCCTTGGGATTCAATATATACCTGGCTATAGGGTATGCAACCAAATCTGCCACCTGCAAACCAATTACGTTCTGTTTCTTAGAGACGAATTTAAATTTGGCTATGTGGGATTTCAATCGCTCAGGCGTAAGCCACTTAGTTCCTTTTGTCTTGAATATTTCAAAATAACAGGCAAGCTCTCTATCCTCCTTCTTACCTCGCATCTCTACAATGATGTTAAGATTGGACCCCTCCTCATTTCCAATCTCATCAAGATAGAAGATGCTTCGCTCAATTAATCTTGACAGCGCCAATCCATAAATATCTCCTTCCGAGCCACTTCTTTCCACATACGGTAATTTGAGAACCGAACAACTGACTATGGTAAATGCTCCCTTCTCTCCCATGATTGAGTTAACCCGCTCATAGAAATCCCGTTTAACAACAGGGTCCAGCAGGACCTCAAACCCGCGTTGGTGCTTACGGATATCTCGTGAATGAAGGATGATTTCTTTTTCACCCCAAAAATGATGTTTTAAATCCACCATTTTCTTCTCCAAGGAAGCCAATTGCGGTTTTGAAACAATGATTCCACATAACGTGAAAATTGGGAAGTTTTCATCCAGTACTTTCAAATTCGGATCCCCACACTCATCAACGAACATATAGTATTTTTCTTTAGCCCCCTTGGTCATCACCCACAAAATTTTCCGCGAATGTAAACAACAAATTCACACAACGGTTGCATTTGGATACATTTGACTCTCAGGTGTTTATGCCACAGAGTAAATTTTATCCAAATGCGGGGTTACGGAGCTAAGAATCAAGGGAAAAGACATTTTACTCCGGTTGCATTTCAGTAAACAACAAATGCCTAAAAAAAAGATTATCTTATAATCCAGGGCTTTTGCCAGTCGTATGAGGCACGCTCAAACGGATAGGGCTCGTTGCTTACCAGACGGAACAGCTCTTTGTCTTCCAGGACCTTTCTTAAGTCATACTCCCTGCCGTTTATTTCTATTATTCTGTAGATGAGCCTGATGCCGTGGCTGTAGTCTGAATAGAAGTTGCCGTGACGGATAAAGAGCGGCTGCTGCGGATGACCATCCGGGTGATGCCAGCCGTAAATTGCCACGTGCTTTTTAAAATCAGCCTCTTTTTCAAGTCTTGTAGTCAAAACCACATCTTTCTTCAACCCGGAGACAAACTGCCCAAATTTGTACCCTTTTGCCCTCATCAGAGCATTAATTGCATTGTTGCTGTCCTGGAAGCAGAGCGGTTTCATATTTCTGTCACCAACCGGGCGGAACGGAAAAATCTCAATTCTGCCCTCAGACGCCTCCGCAATCCTGTCCACCAGAAAAGTTGTGGGGAGCGAACAGTATAGCGAATCTGCAACCATCTGAGCTGCAAGCGGTCCCATAGGCATCCTCACATAGTCTTTATTATTCCCGATAGATAAATAGTCCGGCAGAACCCAGAAAGAGACTTTGTGCTTTCTGCTCTTACCATCTTTATCTGACAGTGTGATTCTATATGTAATTTTCCTGAACCTCTTTAGAGCGGAAGGCACATTGCCGGAGAGAATCTCTTTGGCGGTCTCTTCTTCCATCTCCCAAAATCCCATATCCTGAACCTTCTCAATGAAAGCACTTCCGTCTAATGCCTCTGCGGCAGGCTGATGCAGAGTAAAATACGGTACATCTAAATACCCAGCCTTCTTGTCAATCTCAGCCTTTTGTGCAAACGCTCCGCCCGCACAAAACACCACCGCCGCCGCAATAATTAACAATCTTTTCATAACAGAAATCTTTTCCCAAAGGTAATAAAAAAGGAGCGGGTTTCACGGGGTTATTTTATAGATCTGCTTGGGAGGTAGGCCATTATGAAGCCTATGGCGGAGACGGAGAGGAGGGTGATTAAAACATCTGAGGCCTTAACCAGCACCGGATAGTGGTCAATAACAAAGTTGCCCGGGAGTGGAACCACGCCGAATGTGCCTTGAATCCAGCAGATTATTAGCCCAAGAATGATTCCGGGAACAGCACCCGCCATGCAGATTAACCAGCCGTGAAGCAGGAAACTTCTTCTTACTGTTGAAGGGGTGGCGCCCATTGCCTTGTATGTAGAAATATCTCTCTTCTTGTCAATTATGAGCATTGAAAGTGAGGCAAAGATGTTGACGGAGATTATGACTGTGACAAAAATCAAAATCATATAAACGGCAAACTTCTCCGCTCTCATCATCTTGTAAACCGTCTCGTTCTGGCGGAACCTGTCCTTTACAACATACTCTTCTCCAAGAATTTGCCGAAGTCTCTTTGTGAGTTTTTTCTCCTTAACTGTAAGGCTCCTGCTCTGAGGAGAAGCTGGTGAAAGAAAGGCCTCAATCTTGCTGCACTCCGCATCATCCAACTCCATAAGTTCCTTAGCAACACCCAGAGGAACAAACACAAGGTTGCTCTCTTCATTTTTAGGAAGCACAATGGTTGCGGATGGCAGAATAGTCTCACTCTGAAGAGATTCCATTGGCATAATCAAAGAGACATCTTCCGTTCTTGAGGGCAGATATATCTCTAACGGAGTAGAGAATGAGGGCTTGAGCATAAGGGTTGCCGCCAGCATATCATCTACAACCGCACGGTTGAGTTCTCCAAACCGGAGGGTAAAATCTCCCTGGTCCGTATTGGATGTAACGCGCGTAATCTCCTGATATGAAACGGGTACGCCCTTCATCCTTGCAATGGATTGAACGCCGTCATACTGAACGTAAACAGTTTCCTCTGCAACAGGAAAAACGTATGCGGAATCTAAAAAAGAGGAGAGCTCTCTCATTGCCTCCACAACTTTGGAGTCTGCAAGATTTACAGTCTTACCCTTAGACGGGGTTATTATGTAATCTGGCGAATAGCTTGTATATGAAGACTCTACAAGCGAATCAAATCCATTATAAACGGAGAGAATTACAATCAGCGCCAAACATCCAATACCTATAGCCACCGCACTTACAATGGATATTATGTTTATCACATTGCGGTTACTTTTGGAAAAAAGATAACGGCGGGCTATAAAGAATGGAAGACGCATTATGAATCTTTCTTCAGCACGTCATCTATATGCTGTGCATAATCCAGCGTAGTGTCTTCAAAGAAGGAGAGTTCCGGAACAATCCTCAGCTGCTTTGCAACAATGTGTCCCAAATCTCCGCGGATACTCTTGGATTTTTCCTCCAGAATCTCCATCACCCTTGCCCTCTTCTCAGAAGGGAAGGTGCTTATAAAGACCTTAGCGTAAGAGAGATCCGGGCTCATCCTAACCTCGCTTACGGTAACAAGCGCCCCCTCAAACATAGCCATCCCTTTGCCGCGAATAATCTCGGCAAGATGCCTCTGAACCTCTCTCTGCACTTTTTGAACTCTTTTGCTAACCTCTTCCATCTGTTATTCAAATTTGAGGATGTAATAATTCTTCTTGCCCTTCTGAACAAGCACATATTTTCCGTTTACAAGATGCTCCTCGGAAAGGGTTCCGGCAATATCCGTAAACTTCTCTTTATCTATGCTTAATCCGTTGGACTGTATCATCTTACGGCACTCACCCTTTGATGGAAATACCTGGGTATCAACCGCCAGAAGATCCAAAATGTTTGCAGAGAGCTTATCCTTTGGAAGCGCAAACTGAGGCACTCCGTCAAATACTGCAAGGAAAGTCTTCTCATCCAGTTTTTGCAGAGCCTCTCTTGTAGATTTTCCAAAGAGAATGTTGGAAGCATCCAGAGCCTTCTCATATTCAGCCTCTCCGTGAACCATAACTGTAATCTCCTTTGCCAGAAGCTTTTGCAACTTTCTCTGACCTGGATCTTCTCTATGCTCCGCGATAGCTTCTTCTATAACCTCTCTTGGCAGCATTGTGAATATCTTAATGTAACGCTCTGCGTCAATATCACTTACGTTAAGCCAGAACTGGTAGAATGTGTATGGAGAGGTGTACTCTGCACTCAGCCATACATTACCCTTCTCTGTCTTTCCAAACTTTGTTCCGTCTGCCTTTGTGATGAGCGGGCAGGTAAGAGCAAAGGCCTCTTTGCCCAGAATACGGCGTATAAGTTCGCTTCCGGTTGTGATGTTTCCCCACTGGTCACTTCCGCCCAGCTGCAGCACGCAGCCCTTGTTCTTATAGAGCCAGAGGTAGTCATAACCCTGCAGAAGCTGGTAGCTGAACTCCGTAAAGGACATACCCTCACGGGAATCCGTAGCCAGACGCTTCTTAACGGAGTCTTTGGCCATCATATAATTAACCGTAATGTGCTTTCCAATATCTCTGATGAAGTTGATGAAAGTGTAATCCTTCATCCAGTCATAGTTGTTCACCAGCTCCGCCTTGTTTGGAGCATCACTCTCAAAATCAAGAAAACGGCCCAGCTGTGCCTTAATGCACTCTACGTTGTGAC
>CAMHRD010000094.1 GCA_946187365.1 uncultured Bacteroidales bacterium | reverse complement strand
TTACGGCACTTTTGGTAGTCATCCTCATTATTGACTGCCCTCACAATGTCTGTGGCCGAGAACCACCACTTATTGTGCTCCTCATCCCACACCGCCCGCACTTCGCGGTCGTTGAAAAATCGTATAGACTTCTTGCTCATATCTTACAGGGTGGTGTCTTTGCCCTCGCGGATATCCTTAATTCTCAGCTGGATGTTGGCAATGCTGCTGCGGTAGAAGTTCTCTGCAATTGAGTAGCAGATATCTACAGGGTCACCGCCTGCAAGGTGATCAAAGTACTCGCTCATATTGAATGCAATTGCACTGAGCGGACGGTAAGGTGCATCCTCCTGAATCAGTTCAAGTTTGAGGTGACCGCCTCTGCCTCCGTTGGCATTACCAACTATGCGGCCGTTACCGTTGTCGTAAACGCTGGTAGTCATAAAGACAGGAGACTGGTTGCCCGGTCCGAACGGCTGGAAGTTGTTCAGCAGACGGAAGAATTTTGGAGTAATCTGCTTGAACTCAAGGAATGCGTCTATGTTGATGATAGGAGTCAGAATCTCCTTTGTAATGTTCTTTGTTACAATCTCTTCAAACCTCTTACGGAAGGTCTCAAGGTTTTCCTCCTTAAGGGTGAGACCTGCAGCATAGGTGTGACCTCCAAAGTTCTCAAGAAGGTCTGCGCAACTCTCAATTGCATCGTAGAGGTCAAAACCTGCAATACTTCTGGCGGAGCCGGAGATGAATCCGTTGGCAGATTTTGTGAGGACAATGGTAGGACGGTAGAAGGCCTCAACAAGACGGCTTGCAACAATACCCACAACTCCCTTGTGCCACTCAGGGTTGTAAACCACGGTAGAGTTTAAAGTGCTGAAGTTAGGGTGGTTACGAACTATCTCTATTGCCTGCTCTGTAATGGCTCTATCTATGCTCTTGCGTTCGTTGTTGTGGTCGTTGATCTCCTTTCCAATCCTGGAGGCCTCTGCAATATCGTCAGAGGTAAGCAGATCCACGGCCATACGTCCGCTCTCCATTCTGCCGGCAGCATTGATTCTAGGACCAATCTTAAAGACTATATCGTCTATTGTAATCTTGTGTTTCTCAAGGCCTGAGAGCTTTATCATAGAGAGCAGTCCCTTTCTTGGAGCCTCGTTCAGACGCTTAAGTCCGTAGTAAGCAAGTACTCTGTTCTCTCCGGTAACGGAAACAAGGTCTGCCGCAATACTAACCGCAACAAGATCCAAAAGCGGCGTAATCTCCTCAAACGGAATGTTATATCTCTGGGTATATCCCTGTACCAACTTGAATCCTACACCGCAGCCTGAAAGGTCATCATACGGGTAATGGCAGTCTGTCCTCTTAGGGTCAAGCACTGCAACTGCAGGAGGAAGAACGTCTCCAGGGAGGTGGTGGTCACAGATTATGAAATCTATGCCCTTATCCTTGGCGTACTTAACCGCCTCAGCCTCCTTAATTCCACAGTCCAAGGCAATTACAAGAGAGCATTTACGCTCCAGAGCCCAGTCAACTCCGTAGAATGAGATACCGTAACCCTCGTCATAACGGTCCGGTATGTAGTAGTCCAAATTAGGGGTAAGACGTCTTAAGAATGAGTAAACAAGTGAAACGGCGCTTGTTCCGTCCACGTCGTAATCTCCGTATACCAGAATCTTTTCCCGCTCTGTTACAGCTTTGTGAAGTCTCTCAACCGCAACATCCATATCCGTCATTAGGAACGGATCATGCAACATCTCAAGTGATGGATGGAAGAAACGGCGAACATCGTCTGAGTTCTTTATTCCTCTCTGCACCAACAGGTTAGCTAAGACCTCGTCAATACCTAACTCCTGCACCAGCTGTCTGGTGTAGATAGGATTTCCAGGCTCCCTTACAATCCACTGTTTCTCCTTAGTCTTAACTACCATATCCGTTAAATTGCACTTCCACCAATAGGCAAAAGTAATTAATTATTATCTGATAAAAAAATGTTACCTTTGGCCGTTAATTTAATTTTCAATGGAACAGAATCTTAACGAACAGGAACAAATAAGAAGACAGTCTCTTCAGCTGATACGAGACTTGGGTATAAATCCTTATCCGGCAGAGGAATATCCTATTACAGCCACTTCCAAGGAGATATTGGAGGCTTTCAACCCGGAGGCTGCGGAGGATGACCCTTCACAGCAGAAGTTTAAGGAGATATCCTTTGCAGGACGTCTTATGAGCCGCCGAATTATGGGTGCCGCCTCATTTATAGAGCTCCAGGATGCAGAGGGCAGAATTCAGGCCTATGTAAAGAGAGACGAGGTTTGCCCTGGAGAGGACAAAACGCTCTATAACACTGTCTTTAAGAAACTTCTGGACATTGGAGATATCATTGGAATTAAGGGATACGCCTTCGTAACCCAGACAGGTCAGAAGTCCATCCACGTTAAGGAGCTTAAGGTTTTAAGCAAGTCCCTTAGAGTACTTCCTATCGTGAAGGAGAAGGACGGAGAGGTTTATGACGCCTTTTCAGACCCTGAGATGCGCTACCGCCAGAGATATGTAGATCTCATTGTAAATCCGGACGTTAGAAAGGTATTTGAGAAGCGTACCACAATATACAACACCATGCGTGAGTTCTTCAACTCCCACGGTTATCTTGAGGTGGAAACCCCTATCCTTCAGCCTATTCCAGGAGGAGCCAACGCACGTCCGTTCGTAACTCACCACAACGTTCTGGATATGGATCTCTATCTGCGTATTGCAGACGAGCTCTACCTCAAGCGCCTTATAGTTGGCGGATTCCCAGGCGTTTACGAGTTCTCAAAGAACTTCCGTAACGAGGGTATGGACCGCACACACAACCCGGAGTTTACCGCAATGGAAATCTACGTAGCCTATAAGGACTACTACTGGATGATGAACTTTACGGAGCAGATGCTTGAGAAGATCTGCGTAGCAGTTAACGGAACCACCAAGGTAAAGATTGGAGAGAACGAGGTAGACTTCAAGGGCCCATACAAGAGACTCCCTATGCTTGAGGCAATTAAGCAGTATGCAGGAGTAGATATCACCGGAATGAATGAGGAGCAGTTAAGAGAGACCTGCAAGAGGCTCAACGTTCCAATCCAGCCAAGCTTTGGAGAGGGCAAACTCATAGATGCAATCTTTGGAGAATTCGTTGAGGATAAGCTCATTCAGCCAACCTTCATCATAGATTATCCTGTTTCACTCTCCCCGCTTACCAAGAGAAAGAGAGACAACAACAACCTGGTTGAGAGGTTTGAACTCTTTGTTTGCGGCAAGGAACTGGCAAACGCATACAGCGAGCTCAATGACCCTATAGATCAGTTAGATAGATTCCAAGACCAGCTGCGTCTGAAGAACGGCGGAGATGATGAAGCAATGTACATAGACTATGACTTCATCCGCTCCCTTGAGTACGGAATGCCGCCAACCAGCGGAATGGGAATTGGAATGGACCGCCTTACAATGTTTATGACCAACCAGGTCTCCATTCAGGATGTCCTCTTCTTCCCTCAGATGAAAAAGGAGCAATACTAGTATCTCCCCATAGATGAACGCTTTACTACAGAACGCCACCCCTATCACCTCACTTCAGAACCCCAAGGTGAAAGAGGCCGTTTTGCTGCAGGAAAAGGCCCGTGAAAGGGAAAAGCGCTCACTCTTTGTTGCTGAGGGAGTTAGGGAAATCACCGCTGCAATCACATCCGGCTTTGAAGTGGAATCACTCTTTTTCTGCCCGGACATTATTACAGACTTTCCTTTCCCGATAGATTCCCGCACACGCCTCTTTTCTCTCCCTTCCAACGTCTATGCTAAGATTGCCTACCGCTCAACCACAGAGGGCGTTACGGCAATAGTAAAAGCAAAGCATCTGACGCTGGAAGATATCACCCCGCTGCTCTCTGCAGGCTCCGCCGCAGCAGCCAACTCTGAGCATGCTGCATCACAGTCTTGCCAGAATCCTCTGATAATCATTGCTGAAGCAGTTGAAAAGCCTGGCAATCTGGGAGCAATACTCCGTACAGCAGACGCCGTTGGAGCAACCGCTGTTCTCTTCTGCAACCCAAAGACAGACCTCTACAACCCCAACCTCATACGTGCATCACTCGGCGGAGTCTTCACCCAGAAGATAGTCTGCTGCAAAACAGAAGATGCCATCAAATGGCTTAAAGCCAACAATATAAAAATCTACAGCGCACAACTCCAAGACTCCGTTCCATACTACGGCACAGATATGACCCTTCCGTGCGCCATAGCACTGGGAAGTGAAGCAGATGGAATCTCCACCGAGTTCCGCATTGCCTCAGATAAAAAGATAATGATTCCAATGCTGGGAAAACTGGACTCCCTCAACGTCTCAGTCTCCGCCTCCATCCTCTGCTATGAAGCTTTAAGACAAAGAGTTGCTGCATTATGAAAAAGTTCGCCCTAATAGGAAACCCCATCTCACATTCCAAAAGCCCCGCTCTATTCCACGCCGCCTATTCTGAGGAATCAAAATATGATCTCATTGAGAAAGACACAATAGAGGAATCAGTAGAGCGCTTACAGCAAGGAGGTTACACAGCCTCCAACGTAACGGCTCCATTCAAAGAGGAGGCAATGCGTTACGTAACGGAGCCCAGCAAAGTCTGCAAAGCACTGCAAGCCACCAACCTGCTACTCTTCAAAGAGGATGGCACATACGGCTACAACACAGATTACCTGGCAGTGCGCCGCCTGCTCCGGGAGGTGATGACAGCCAAAAAGGTTACACCGCAAGACGGTTTTGTGGTTATAGTAGCAGGCTGCGGCGGAGCGGGAAAAGCCGCTGCACTTGCCGCAAAAGATGAGAACCTCAACACACTCATAACCAACAGAACGGAAGAGAAAGCCGCGGCCTTTGCAACAACCATCGGGATAAAAGCGGTAACCAACCCAATGGCCTGTAAACTGCTCAATACGCTTGAGCCTGCAAACGTTCTTGTCATCTACACTCTGCCTCAAAAAGATGAGCTTCTTTACCCTTTGCTTTTGAATCTCTCCACCAAGCTAATTGGCATAATTGAAGCAAATTACAAGAATCCATGCCTCAATCCCACTACCGGACGCAAGTGGCTGCTATACCAGGCCGTAGAGGGGTTCCGCCTTATGACCGGAATGGAGCCAAACCTCGCATCAATGAGAGAAGTGGTGAGTTTGTAATCTTTTCTTGCAGTTTTCCGTTTTTCTGAATAATTTTACGCGTTAAAATTTTGAATTATGTCTTTCAATAAAGTATTCATTTTAGGAAACGCGGGGAGAGATCCGGAGGTAAGACACCTCGAGGGTGGAGCGGCAGTTGCAAATTTCACGGTAGCAACTTCAGAGGTATTCAGAGACCGCAACGGCAACAGACAAGAGAGAACCGAATGGCATAACATCGTATGCT
>CAMHRD010000093.1 GCA_946187365.1 uncultured Bacteroidales bacterium | reverse complement strand
CTGAATGAACTCCAGAGCATCTCTCCAGGTCTCAATGCCTCCTATTCCGCTCACCTCAAATCCCTTTAAAAGAGGGTGTTTGGTGATGTCCAGCACGTGTCTGAGAGCTATTGGTTTAATGGCCTTGCCGGAGTAGCCGGAGGTGGTCTTTTTGCCTGAAACTGAAGAATCGTTACTCATTGTAACGGACTTGATGGTGTTGATTGCAGAGACTGCATCTGCACCGGAGAAGTAGGCGGCCTGTGCCGGGGTCATTATGTTGGTGATGTTAGGAGTCATCTTTGGAATGACCGGAATCTTTACGGCCTGTTTAACATAGTGAGTATAAATGGTTACCAGCTCACTGTTCTGTCCTACGTCACTGCCCATTCCGGTATACTTCATCTGAGGACAGGAGTAGTTAAGTTCAACCGCATCTACTCCCGCAGCCTCTGCCCTCTTGGCAAGTTCAACCCACTCCTCTTCACTCTTGCCCATAATGGAGGCAATGACAATCTTAGAAGGATAGTTTTGTTTGAGTCTTTTAAGTATGTCAAAATCAACCTCAGGCGGGTTCTCTGAGAGTTGCTCCATGTTACGGAATCCCCAGAACTCACCCTTCTCATCCTCCACGGAATCAAATCTTGGAGAGACCTCATTTATCTCCTCAAGGCAGATGGTCTTATAGACAACTCCGCCCCATCCCATCTCAAAAGCATTGGCAACCATCTCATAGTTAGTACAGATGGCAGATGAAGCCAAAAAGAAAGGATTCTCACAGTGAATGCCGCAGAAATCAATGGAGAGGTCTGCCTCCGGTTTATCCTCCCTCTTTGCAACCTGCTCAGCTACAGCTTTTATGCGGATTGGGAAATCATAATGAATACATACCTTTTCACAAGGTGCATCACAGAGGTTGCACCCCTCATTGGAGAAGTACAATCCTGCGCACTCCATATTGTCAAATTTAATGGCACGCAATCCACGGGCCGGATCTAATCCCTTAATACAAGCCTTGGTACAAGGGGCGTCATTACAGAGCAGACATCTTGCCGCCTCTTCTTTGATTCTGATTTTGTGTTCCATGTGGTAAACATTTTGACATTCCGTTTGTAAAGATACAAAAATGCCTTAACTTTGGAGTATAAACTAAGAAACAATGTCCCATACCCCTCAATTAGATTCTCATTGCCAGACAATTCTGCAGGAATACAGAGACAACTTCTCTCTTTTTAAAGAGTATGAAGGTAAGATATTAGCCCTCCTTAAAAACTCTTTGGATGAGGCGGGTATCCATCTGGCCAGCATAGAATCCAGAATAAAGACGGAAGATTCCCTTGCCGGAAAGCTTGAGCGTAAAGGCTACAAATACAAGAGCCTGGCAGATATTACGGATATTCTGGGAGTGCGTCTTATAACCTATTACATAGATGATGTGGACAAGGTTGCCACAGCCATTGAGAGATTGTTTGACGTAGATTGGGAGAACACAATAGACAAGCGCAAAATTCATGATATAGACAGTTTTGGCTATCTCTCCCTGCACTATGTCTGCTCAACTGAGGGGTTCCCGTTCCGCTTTGAGATTCAGATGCGTACGGTACTGCAGCACGCCTGGGCTAACCTGGACCACGACACCGGTTACAAATCCGGCGTGGAGATTCCTAAGAGATATATGCGCTCAATGAGCCGCCTTGCCGGAATGCTGGAACTAATTGATGAAGAGTTCAGTAAGATACGCTCAGAAATCACAGACTACAGAAGGAAAATTCACAAGCTGGTTGCCTCCGGAAATTTGGATGAGGTTCCGCTGGACGGAGACTCGTTCCGCAGTTTTTTGGATATGCAGCCGTTCAAACAGATAAACAAGAAGATTGCAGCCGTAAACCAGGCGGAGATTCAGGAGGTTTCTCTCATTCCGTATCTTGCAGTATTCAAGGGAATAGGGTGCAATACTCTGGGAGATATCCGCAATATTATAAATGACTGTTCAGAAGGCGCTTACCAGATTGCCTGCTACCAGATGGGACTCACGGATTTAGATATTGTCTCCTCTTCAATAGGTCCTCAGAATCTCTGTATTGCATACATCCTTAAGAAGGGATGGGGCAAAGGTGGAGTACGCTACTTCTTTGACCTTCTGAACGGTAAGCAGAAGAGCAATGAAACGGTTGCAGAAATGATTGTAGAACAGGCAAAGGAACTTCCTTTTATGAATCAACAGTAATGGCAAATAAACCACTGGATACTAAACTTTTGGACAGGGCAATCCTGTTTGCTGTTAAGGCCCACTCCGGAACGGAGAGAAGGGGCAAAGGCTTCCCGTACATTGTTCATCCTATGGAGGCTATGGAGATAGTTGCCACTATGACTTCAGACCAGGAACTGCTGGCAGCTGCTGCACTCCATGATACAGTGGAAGATACGGGCGTTACGATAGAAGATATAAGGAGGGACTTCGGTGAGAGGATTGCAACTTTGGTGGAGTCTGAAAGTGATGTTGAGATAAAAGACAAAAGTGAGGAGGAGAGTTGGCACGAGCGCAAAATGGCTGCTATTGAGCGGCTTGCAAAGGCACCTCACGATGCCAAGATTGTGGCGCTGGGAGACAAGCTCTCCAATATGAGAGCCATTGCCAGAGATTATGCCGTAAAGGGAGATGAACTCTGGAAGATATTCCATACAAAAGATAAGAAGGAACACGAATGGCATTACAGGGGGCTGGCAGATTCTCTCAGAGAACTCCAGGATACATTTGCCTTTAAGGAGTTCCAATCACTTATAAATGAGGTATTCAAATGAAGCCAGTAAAGATTTCTCTGAATGATTACGTACTCACCGGCGGAGGTGCCAACGGGGAGAGTTATGACCACAAAACAGATCCTACCGTGATGCTCAAACTCTATTTCCCTGGGAAGATTTCGCAGCCTCTGGATGAGATGGTTATGGCCCGTAAAGTTTATGATTTGGGTATTCCTTCTCCGGAACCCGGGGAGTATGTTGTAACTGAAGATGGGCGTTACGGCATCCGCTTTAGGAAGATTATTGGCAAGAGTTCCTACTCCAGAGCCATTGGGGAGCACCCGGAGAGGATACCACAATATGCCTCCGAGTTTGCAGATATGTGCCTGAATCTCCATAAGATAGAACTGGACCCCAAGGAGTTTGAGGATGTTAAGGAGCGCTACTACCGCCTTTTGGAGGAGAATCCTTTCTTCTCCGTAAAGGAGAAGGATAAGCTGGCAAAATTTATTGCAGATGTTCCGGATGAAAACAGAGCTCTTCACGGAGATCTTCAGTACAGCAACGCCATCTTTACTCCGGAGGGGAAGCGCTATTTTATAGATTTGGGAGATTTCTGCCGAGGCAACCGCCTCTTTGATATTGGAATGGTTTACCTCTGCTGCTATCTCAGCGATGAGGAATTCATCCAGGAAACCTACCACATGCCAAAGCCTGTGGCAATGAAGTTCTGGGACACTTTTGCTCCTCTCTACTTTGGAGAAGACATTGACTTAAAGGAGATTGAAGAGATGGTTCTCCCATACGCAGGACTTAAGACACTTCTTATTGAGAAAAATACCCAATGCCCTATGCCTTGTTTCAGAGCGGCATTAAAATCTGTATTATGAATCTGAAAGAGCAAACAAATAAACTTACGGAAAGAGTTGGGAAAAGAGGTTCCAGATGGACCGGACTTCTGCTCATACTTGTTGCCGTTGCTTTTCTGCAAATCATCTCCTTAGTTCAGGCTTACTATGCGCATAAAGGCATCTTAAGTGAAGCACAGACCAAGGCGGAGAGTCAGCTCAACTCAATTAAGAGCGGAATCTTAAATGTTGTAAACCAGGCAGAAAGCGCAGTAAGGAACAATGTCTGGCTGGCGCAGTGGAGCCTCCAGGTTCCGGACAGTCTGGCCAACATTCCTAAACTGATTGTAAACAACAACCCAATAGTTGCAGGCTCCACAATTGCCATGGTTCCAAACTATTACAAAAAGAGACCTCTCTACTCTCCATATACTGCAATAACAAACGGAGAGATTATTGAGACCTCCCTGGCAACCGAGGAATATGACTATCCTTCTCATGAGTGGTTTACAAAACCTATAGAACTGGATAGGGGCTACTGGTCTGAGCCTTACATAGATACGGGAGGCGGTGAGATTCTTATGACCACCTATTCCGTTCCGGTAAAGGATAACAGCGGACGCATTGCGGCAGTGCTTACAGCAGACATTGACCTTGAGTGGCTTAAGGCCCTTGTGAATGATATAAAGATTTACCCCGGAGCATTCAGTACCGTTGTAAGCCGTACAGGACGTCTTATGGTAAGCCCGGAGGATAGTCTTGTAATGAACACAACCATAGATGAATACGCCTCCAAAGTTAAAGATACCGCCTCTTTCAACGCTCTAAACAGAGCAATGCTTGGAAGAAAAAGCGGCAACATTCAGATAACTCACAACGGAAAGAAGAATATGGTCTACTATACCCATATAGATAAGACCGGATGGGCAATGAACATCATAATACCTGAAAGCGAGATGTTTGCAGGGCTTAACAGGCTGAACAATCTGATAAGACTTCTGCAGCTTCTCGGACTTCTTCTTATAGTTCTGATTTTCCGTTCCATTGCCAAAAGTCAGCTCAGACTCAGATACATATCTGAGAAGAAGGAGAAGATGGAGAACGAGCTCAAGATTGCAAGTGACATACAGATGTCTATGATTCCTAAGACATTCCCGCCTTTCCCGGAGAGAGAAGACATAGATCTCTCTGCCGCACTGGTTCCTGCAAAGGAGGTTAGCGGAGACCTGTATGACTTTTTTATCAGAGATGAGAAGCTCTTCTTCTGCATAGGAGATGTCTCCGGAAAGGGAGTTCCGGCCTCTTTGCTGATGGCGGTTACAAGAAGTCTTTTCCGCAGTGTATCAGCACATAACGATAACCCACAGGAGATTGTCTCCACCATGAACAACTCTCTCTCAGATATGAATGAGAGCAATATGTTCGTAACCTTTATCTGTTGTGTTCTGGATCTTAAGAGCGGAAAGATGCAATACTGCAACGCAGGTCACAACGCCCCTCTTATTTTGACGGATAAGATGAGCGAACTGCCTGTGAATCCGAACCTTCCGCTTGGAGTCCTCCGCAACTGGGAGTACACCGTCCAAGATGTTACCCTCCATTATGATGATGCAATCTTCCTCTATACGGACGGTATTACCGAGGCGGAAAACCCTAACCATGAACTCTTTGGAATTGAGAGGCTCAAACATACTCTCTCCGGAAGGAAGGCGGCCCAGGCTCATCTGGACAATGTTAAGAGAGCGGTTGCAGGGTTTGTAAAAGAGGCTCCTCAGAGTGATGACCTTACTATGCTTTTCTTCCACTATCTGAACGATTCAATACAGGGCAGTAGGGAGATAACACTGGAAAATAATATAAACGAGATTCATAAACTT
>CAMHRD010000092.1 GCA_946187365.1 uncultured Bacteroidales bacterium | reverse complement strand
CGTACCTTACAAGGTAGTTAAGGGTGACAACAACACTCCTAGAATAGATATTGACGGAAGACTTTACTCACCGCAGGAGATTTCTGCTATGATTCTTCAGAAGATGAAGAAAACCGCAGAAGATTATCTGGGACAGACAGTTACAGAGGCTGTCATTACAGTTCCTGCATACTTTACAGACTCTCAGCGTCAGGCAACCAAAGAGGCCGGTGAGATTGCAGGTCTTACCGTTAAGAGAATCATCAACGAGCCTACCGCAGCGGCACTTGCATACGGTCTGGACAAGAAGGAGAAAGATGCTAAAGTGGCTGTGTTTGACCTTGGTGGAGGCACATTTGATATCTCTATCCTTGAACTTGGAGACGGTGTGTTTGAGGTTAAATCTACCAACGGTGATACCCACCTGGGAGGTGATGACTTTGACCACGTTATCATAGACTGGCTGGTTGAGGAGTTTAAGAATGACCACAGCGGTGCAGATCTGAGCAAAGATCCTATGGCCCTTCAGAGACTGAAAGAGGCTGCAGAAAAGGCTAAGATTGAGCTCTCAAGCCAGACAACCACAGAGATCAACCTTCCTTACATCATGCCTATAGACGGCGTTCCTCAGCACCTTGTTAAGACTCTTACAAGAGCTAAATTTGAGGCACTTGCAGATCCGTTCTTCCAGAAGTGTATTGAGCCTTGCCGCAAGGCACTGGCAGACGCTCACTTAAGCGCATCTGACATTAACGAGGTTCTTTTGGTTGGCGGTTCAAGCCGTATTCCAAAAGTACAGCAGATGGTTAAGGATTTCTTTGGAAAAGAGCCTAATAAGAGCGTTAACCCTGATGAGGTTGTTGCAATTGGCGCCTCTATTCAGGGCGGAGTTCTGGCAGGTGACGTAAAGGATGTGCTTCTGTTGGATGTTACTCCTCTGTCATTGGGTATTGAGACATTCGGCGGTGTATTCACCAAACTTATTGAGGCTAACACCACCATCCCTACCCGCAAGAGTCAGATCTTCTCTACTGCATCTGATAATCAGCCGTCTGTAGAGGTTCACGTACTTCAGGGCGAACGTCCTATGGCTTCCGGTAACAAATCTATTGGTAGATTCCACCTGGACGGCATTATGCCGGCGCCAAGAGGTGTTCCTCAGATTGAAGTAACCTTTGATATTGATGCCAACGGTATTCTCAACGTATCTGCAAAGGATAAGGGAACCGGTAAGGAGCAGCAGATCAGAATTGAGGCTTCCAGCGGACTTAGCGAGGCTGAGATAAAGAGAATGAGAGACGAGGCTAAGGCTAACGAGCAGGCAGATAAGGCGGAGAGAGAGAAGGCAGACAAACTCAACAATGCAGATGCTCAGGTATTTGCAAGTGAGAAGAACCTCAAGGATTACGGAGACAAGATTCCTGCAGACAAGAAGGCTAAGATTGAGGAGGCTACCAAGAAACTGAAGGAGGCTCACCAGGCTAAGAACATTGCAGAGTTGGATAACCTTATGAATCAGCTTAATGAGGCTTGGCACGCTGCAAGCGAGGATATGGCTAAGGCTGCCGGTGCTCAGCAGGGCCCTAATCCTGGAACTCAGGGAGGTTATGACCCTAACGCTAACCAGGGATCATCTAACAATCAGGGCGGCAAAGACGGTGAGGTAACAGATGTAGACTTTGAAGAGGTGAAATAAGCCAACCCGGTAGCAAATGATAAAGGAGGTAACTGAAAGGTTGCCTCCTTTTTTGTTGGAAAATCCATATTTTTTCTTATATTTGGGAATTGAATTCAAAGTTTTACGATTAATTTAAAAGACAAACAATATGGATTGGTTAGAAAAATACAAAGACAGAATTGTCACACCTGAAGTTGCTGCCGGCGCTATTCAGAGCGGAATGAACATAGTATTGGGTCACTCCGCTGCTGCTCCTCAGGAGATTCCTCTTGCAATGATGGATCAGAGAGACAGACTTACAGACGTTGACATCTATCACATGGTAACGCTTCACCCTGCAACTTACATGCAGCCTGAGGGTTACGGACACTTCCGTCACATCACAAACTTTGCTCACGGTAACACCAGAGAGGGACTTAATGATGACCGCGGAGATTTTGTTCCTTACTATTATCATCAGATTGGAGACTGGTTTGACACCCGCTATCCTATTGACGTAGCAATGATTACGGTAACTCCTCCTAATGAGGATGGATACTGCTCACTCGGTATCTCAGTGGATTATACCAAGTTGGCTGTTGACCGTGCAAAGATTATTATGGCGGAGATGAATGACCAGATGCCGTTCCTCGGATACGGAGACTGCCTTGTTCACATCTCAAAGATCAACTACATTGTACCTACCTCAAAGCCTATGTTCCAGCTTCCTAAACCAACCATAGGACCTGTTGAGGAGAAGATTGGAGAGTACTGCGCTTCATTGGTTGAGGACGGTGCAACTCTTCAGTTAGGTATTGGTGCAATTCCGGATGCAGCACTTCACTATATGACCAACAAAAAGGATCTTGGTATTCATACTGAGATGTTCTCAGACGGTGTGGTTGAGCTGGTTAAGAAGGGTGTAATTACCAATGCAAAGAAGAAACTTCACCCGGGTAAACTGGTAACCGGCTTCCTTATGGGATCACAGATGTTGTATGACTTTGTAGACCATAACCCGGATGTATTGATGTATCCTGTAAGCTATTGCAATGACCCAAGAACTATCTGCCAGATGGATCACTTTGTATCTATCAACTCTGCTCTTGAGATGGATCTGCAGGGTCAGAGTACCGCAGAAACCATTGGTCTTAAGATATTTAGCGGAACAGGCGGACAGGTAGACTTCATCAGAGGTGCTTCCTGGAACAAGACCAGCAAGGCCATTCTTGCATTCCCTTCTACTGCAAAGCACGGGGAGATGTCTCGTATAAAGGCTTATCTTACAGAGGGTGCCGGAATTACCACTCCAAGAGATGACATTGATTATGTTATCACTGAGTACGGTATTGCTCACCTTAAGGGTGCATGCCTGAGAGACAGAGCAAGAATGCTTATTGGTCTGGCACATCCTAAGTTCAGAGATGAACTCATTAAGGAGTTTGAGAGAAGATTCCCACGCACACCATACAAACCTTGGGACTTCTCTGCTAAAGAGATTGTTTACTAGTTTCTAATTCAAATATGTACGACAAAGAACGCGGGCTTTACATTGCTCATTCAGACAACGGTCCAATCTCCATGATTGGAAAGATGGCTAACCGCCACGGCCTCATCTCCGGAGCCACAGGCACCGGAAAGACTGTCACTCTGCAAGTTATAGCGGAGAGTTTCTGCCAGGCAGGAGTTCCTTGCTTTATGGCAGATATGAAGGGAGACCTCTCAGGTATAAGCCAGAGCGGTAAGATGAGCGGCTTTATTGAGAAGAGAAAAGATGAGTTCGGAATTCCGGATCCAAATTTCCAACCTTGCCCTGTCCGCTTCTTTGACGTCTTTGGAGAAGAGGGCCATCCTATGAGATCCACCATCTCAAAGATGGGGCCTCAGCTTCTCTCCAGAATACTGGAACTTAATGATACTCAAGAGGGTGTACTGAACGTGCTCTTTAAGGTTGCAGACCAGAAGGGACTCCTTTTGGATGACATTAAAGATTTGCGTTCAATGCTCAACTACCTCTCTCAGCATTCCGCAGAGTATACTACCACATACGGAAACATTGCTCCTCAAAGTATAGGTGCAATTCAGAGATCTCTGTTAACTCTTGAAAACCAGGGAGGTGACAACTTCTTTGCAGAGCCTTCATTTGATATTATGGATCTTCTGCAGACAGATGCTGCAACGGGTAAGGGAATAATGAACGTACTTGCAGCAGATAAACTGATGCACCGTCCTAAACTCTACTCCACCTTCCTACTCTGGTTGCTCTCAGAGCTTTACACCAATCTGCCCGAGGTTGGAGATATGGATTATCCGCGTCTGGTATTCTTCTTTGACGAGGCTCACATGCTCTTTGAGGGTACTTCCAAGTCATTGACAGACAAGATTGAGCAGGTAATAAGACTCATCCGAAGCAAGGGCGTTGGAGTATACTTTATCTCTCAGCTTCCTACAGATATTCCAGAGGTAATTCTTGGTCAGCTGGGTAACCGCGTACAGCACGCTTTAAGGGCATATACTCCTAAGGATCAGAGAGCTGTAAAGGTTGCAGCAGAGACTTTCAGAGCAAATCCTTCATTCAAGACAGAGGATGCAATTATGAACCTCGGAACAGGAGAGGCACTGGTCTCATTCCTGGATGAGAAGGGTGCTCCTTCCATTGTGGAGAAGGCAAAGATTCTCTTCCCAATGAGCCAGATAGGAGCAATAGATGAGAGCCAGAGAAGACAGATTATCAACTCTTCACGCATATTGGGCAAGTACGATAAGGTTCATGACAGAGAGTCTGCATTTGAGGTTCTTTTGGAGAATGCAAAGAGAGAGGAAGAGGAGCGCAAAAAGGCAGAAGAGGCTCTTGCAATTCAGAAACAGCAGGAACTTGAGGAGAAAGAGAAAGCAAAGAAGAAGGGTAAATCTACTGTAAGCAAGGTATTTAAGGCCATTATCACCGCAGTTACAGCAGCCATTGCCACCATGGCGGGGAACGCATTAACCGGAAGAAAGACCAAGGGTACAGGCAAGAGAATTGTAAAGAATGCAACCTCAGCCGCAACCCGTACCATTACAAGAGATATTCTGGGAAGTATTATCAAATAAGACTCTTTTCAAGAGTCTCAATTACAGATAGATCTGCGGGGAGCCAGTTGACGCTCCGCAGATCTTTTTTTGTAAGCCACCTGGCAGATTCGTGTTCTTTAAGAATAAAGTCAGAATTCAAAGAGCAGAGAAAGCAGTGCATCTTAAGATGAAAAGCGGGATAATCATACTCCACGGTCTTAATCAAATCTCCTACCGTTATCTCAGCATCCAGTTCCTCTCTAATCTCCCTAACCAGAGCCCCTTGAGGCGTTTCTCCCCTCTCCATCTTGCCACCCGGAAACTCCCACATATCTTTAAAATCTCCGTACCCTCTCTGAGTTGCAAACACTTTACCCTCTCTGCAAATAACAGCAGCAACAACCTCTATGCTCTTAAGCATTACCAGTCGTATTTCAAGTGTTTAACGGTCTTCTTTTCATCAATAATCATCTTAAGGGAATCTATACCCATCTGAAGATGATCATCTACAAACTTCTGAGTTACAACCTTATCGTTTGCATCCGTCTTAATGCCCTCCGGAATCATAGGCTGGTCAGATACCAAAAGAAGTGCGCCCGTAGGAATATGGTTTGCAAAACCGCAGATAAAGAGTGTTGCGGTCTCCATATCTACCGCCATTGCACGGGTAGAAGAGAGATACTCCTTAAACTTATCATCATGTTCCCAAAGTCTTCTGTTTGTGGTAAATACAGTGCCTGTCCAGTAATCCTTTCCGTGGTCTCTTATGGCAGAAGAAACGGCACGCTGGAGCATGAAGGCAGGAAGTGCGGGAACTACCAGCGGGTAGTAGTCATTGGATGTTCCCTCTCCTCTGATGGCTGCAATAGGAAGAACAAGGTCACCTATCTT
>CAMHRD010000091.1 GCA_946187365.1 uncultured Bacteroidales bacterium | reverse complement strand
AAAGTGAGCAACAAAGACGAGCTCTACTCCAAGATTGGCTCCGGACTTATAGACCTCACAGATCTGGAAAAGATTCTCAAAAAGAACAAGGAGAACAAACTTGTAAAGTATTGGAAGCTCACCTTCTCATCAGACAAGGAAGAGAAGGAGGAGGTTGAAGAGAGTTCTACAGATGAGGGTAAGGAGAAAAAGATAGACCGTCACAAAGATTACCTCCTTAAGGAAAACCCTCTGGACAAGACACTTACATACAAGACAGCAGACTGCTGCAACCCTATTCCCGGAGACCCTATCATAGGCTTTCTGGACGATAACGGAGAGGTTGTAATTCACAAGAAAGTCTGCCCGGTGGCAATGGCTCTGGCCTCCAGCGAGGGCGGAAACATCATCAACGCCAAGTGGACCAAGCACACAGTGCTGTCCTTCCTTGCCAGAATAGAACTCAAGGGAATAGACCGCCTTGGCATTGTAAACGAAATTACCAAGTATATAACCCTTCAGCTCTCCGTAAATATCCGTAAGCTTTTCTTTGAGACTCACGATGGGGTATTTTACGGATATATAGACCTTTACGTACACAACACCAATGACTTGGAGAAGATAATAAAGACAATTGGACAGATGAAGGGTATTGAATCCGCCAAGAGAGTGGACTTTAAAGATGAAGAGTGATTATGAAGAAGACAACAAATATACTTAGAGCAGTTGCAATAATCTGTGCAGCAGGATTATACATTTCCTACTCACAGAGCTGTGCCAACACCTCAAAAGGTCCGCAGGGCGGTCCTAAAGATACCATACCGCCTGTAATTGTCTCAACTCTGCCTGATTCCATAAGAACCAACTTCCCCGTTCAGAAGGGAAAGATATATCTGAACTTTAACGAGTATGTTCAGTTAAAGAACCAGGCAACGGAGATAGTTGTCTCACCTCCAATGAGAAAGAGACCAGTTGCAAAGATTAAGAAGAAGAGCGTGGTGCTCACTTTCAATGATACCTTAAAGAAGGATCAGACCTATTCAATCTACTTTGGAGAGTCCATATCAGATGTTAACGAGGGCAACCCTTTCTCCAACTACGTCTATACCTTCTCCACCGGAAGCGTTAAAGATTCCCTTCTAATAAGCGGAACTGTAATGGATTACCAGACTCTGCTTCCTAAGAAGGGCATACTTATCACACTCTATAAGAATCCAAAAGACTCCTCAGTAGTGCTGGATATGCCGGACGCAATTTCAAAGACGGACGAATGGGGATACTTCTGTGTAAGAGCCTTAAAGGGAGTCCCTTACACCATTTATGCAGTGGAGGATAAGAACAACAACTACCTCTATGACAAAGGGGTGGAGTTTGGCGGATTCTGTGATTCGTTAATAACACCAACCATCGCGGAGAAAAAGGGACTTCCTCAGATTGAGATGATGGATATGAAAGATACCGTTGCCTGCCTCAGCAGACCTTCACAGACAGATATTTACATCTTTAAAGAGAGGCCGGACAGGCAGTATCTTACAAACTCAGGAAGAGTATCCGAAAGAGAGTGCTTCCTCAAGTTCAACGCCGCCAACCCTCAGATAGACACCTTCTTAATTAAGGGTGTTTATTCAGACAAGATTATCCGCCAGTTCAACGCAGAGGGAGATTCACTGTCGTTCTGGATTAACGAGAGGAGAAGCGTGCCGGATACCCTCTTTATGCGCCTCTGCTACCAAAAGACAGACTCCACAGGAAAACTGGTGCCGGAGAGCAGAAGCATCAAACTGGTTAAACCGTTTGATAAGAGCAAGATAAAAGGCAACAAGAAAAATGATGAGACCAACACAGGCCTTACCAACGCTTACGTTCAGAATCTTACAAGTACCGGAAAGAGCACCAAGAACAACCCTTACAAGAACAATAAAGAGGAGGAGAAGGATGAGGAGAAACAGCCAAAAGAGAGAGAGGATCTGCTCAAGTTCACCCTCACTCTGGACGCCAAAAACGTTGAAAATATGGGAATTGAGATTACCTTCCCTACCCCTCTGATTAAGGCCAATTTTGACTCTCTCTTCTTTACCACCGCCACTCCAAGAAAAGTGGTCTCCAACTTTAAATTCCACGCAGAGAGAGATTCAACCAACATACTGCGTTACGTCTTATATGCAGATGAGCCGTACAAGATTGGTAATGATTATGTTGTAAGAATTCCTAAGGGCATATTCCAAGATGTTAACGGCTTTACCAATGACTCTCTGCGCCGTAACTTCACCCTCCCTAATGATGACAATCTGAGTTCCATTACCCTTCAGATTAACAACGTAAACGGAGGAAGGTTCATTGTGGAACTCGTTAATGAGAAGAGAGATAAGACCTACCTTAAGTACATTATTACCAGAGACGGAGAGTACAAGTTCCCATACCTGAATGCCGGCAACTACTCCTTCAGAATTACAGAAGATAAGAACGGCAACGGCAAACTTGATGTTGGAAACGTACTCAAGAGGATTCCTCCGGAGAAGGCCAGATTGTTCAGACTGCCGGACGGTAAGGCACTTATAACGCTAAGACAACAGATGGATCTAACCCAGACGGTAGATCTTAAAAAACTATTTGAATAGATGAAAAAGGGAAAAATCATAATAATTGTACTGCTCTCACTCTTCAGCATCTCTGAGGGGTGGTCACAGATTGTTGATACCGTGGATATTATGAAGGAGTTTGACGAGCACTCCTTTAGGAACGCCCAGCCTATTGGGGAGGTAAAAGACAGTTCCAGAATAAGAGAGCACCTGCTGGGAGTAAAGTGGGGATATGCAATAGACAACATCTACTTCAGCGTAGATTATGATAAGAAGTCTCTTATGACTCCAAAGAACTTTGGTATCTATTACACTTATTATCACTCACTTTGGAATGCCATCTCACTCTTTGGAGTTGAGACCGGACTGCAGTATAACGAGGTTGGTTACACCACAACTCTTTTAGATGATAACGGAAAGGTTATAAAGCAGGGAAAAGAGCGTTTTCAGACCGTTACGCTCCCTTTTGTCTCTCAGTTCAGGATAGACTTCTGGAACATGAGAATTCTCTTAAATTTGGGCGCTTACGGCTCATATAAACTGAGTGCATCATTCTCAGACATGCTGGATCCATCCATCTCATCTACCTACAAGAAATACGGTTACGGCATTATAGGAGGCGGCGGAGTGGCCTTTGTCTTCCGTCCCTTTGAGATTCACCTGGAGGCAAACTATAAATACAACCTCAGCAATACATACGACCCTAAGGTCTTCTACAAAGACGTATGGGTCTCAACCCATACATCTCAGCTTATACTCTCTGCGGGACTCTTCTACCGCATAGGCGGTTCCTCATATAAGAACCCACAGAACAAACCATCCAGAAAGAATTGATAATGACCAAGATACTCCAGGTAAAGATTAAGGATCTGACCATAGGAGGCTCTGCCCCTATTGCTGTTCAGACAATGTGCAACACTCATACTCAGGATGTTGAAGCGAGCGTCAATCAGTGCCTTCAGATGGCCCAAAAGGGTGCCCGTCTTATAAGACTTACAACACAGGGTATGAAAGAGGTTGAGGCGCTGGATAAAATAAAGACTGAGCTGCACCGCCAGGGCGTTAATACTCCGCTGGTTGCAGACGTGCACTTTAACTCGGAGGTGGCTGTTGCCGCCGCTTCAGTAGCAGATAAGGTGAGAATCAATCCCGGCAATTTTGCTCAGGTACATAAGGATGCACAGGGGCAGTTTGCCAAGTTTATTGAGCAGTGCAAAAAGTATGGAACTGCGGTAAGAGTTGGACTTAATCACGGCTCTTTGGGAGAGGAGATCGTAAACAGGTACGGCAACACTCCGGAAGGTATGATGCAGGCTGCAATGCAGTGGCTCAATATGTGTAAAGAGCTTGATTTTGAAAGAGTTGTGGTTTCACTGAAGGCCAGCAACACCATAGTGATGAGCAATGCTTACACCCTTCTTTACTCCGCAATGAAAGAGAGCGGCACCATCTATCCGGTTCATCTGGGAGTAACTGAGGCGGGCAATAAAGATCAGGGCAGAATCAAATCCGCCATCGGGATAGGAGCACTGTTAAGGCAGAAGATTGGAGACACAATAAGGGTTTCACTCACGGAAAACCCTGTAAACGAGATACCTGCAGGAGAGGAGATTGCATTCTTCTTTGAGAGCGGAATGAGTGAAGAGGTAGAGAAATTCCTCTCTCCTCTGGGCAAAGCCCCTACCGTTCCCTTCTCCCTTTTCCAATGCAATGAAAAGGAGTGGTATCCGTTTATTATCAGAGTTGCGGCAAGCCTAGGCTGTAAGCTCTTAACCAAGGAGATAGATGACTTTACCATTACCGGTTCTCCATACTCCGAGGAGGAGATGAAGGCCCTCAGAGAGAACGTTCTCCAGGGAGCCAGAAGAGTCTTTTATCATCCGGAATATATTGCCTGCCCGGGATGCGGCAGAACCCAATACAACCTGGAGGAGACCTTCAATAAAGTAAAGGAGAAAACCTCTCATCTTAAAGGAGTTAGGATTGCCGTTATGGGTTGCATAGTAAACGGCCCGGGTGAGATGGCAGACGCAGACTACGGCTACGTAGGCCAGGGCGGCGGCCTTGTCACCATCTACAAAGGAAAGAATCCGGTCCTTAAATCGGTACCGGATTCCCAAGCTATAGATGAACTTCTAAAGTTAATTGAATCAGACAGATAGAGACTATTTTCTCTTCAGTACTATCTTGGCTTTGCACATATTATTGAACTTGCGGCCTGCCGTTCTGAATGCCGCATAGCTCTCTTTTGGGTAATCTCCCTTACGAGTCTTTGAAGAGAGAATCACCTTAATTACACTCCCCTCAGCCTTTATGGTTGAAGAGAATACGGCCCATCCGCAATCTGCATTTACAGCCTTAGGAAGTGACTCTATCTCGTATGTAGGAGGAACAACAATAGAAATGCTGTCTATGTATGAAACGGATCTGCTCACATGAACAGGGTTCTTTCTGGTACCCCTATCTACGTGAAAACCATACTTTAATGGAGTTACAGGAATAAAGAGACGCTCCCCGTTGCTCTCTGCGTAGTTACGGCACTCAAAGGAGAAATCCGTTTTTGCACAAGGAACAAAGGCCCTGCCGTATTTTGGATAATCATTGAAGTTGTTCTCCATCTTAATGATTTTAGGCTCATTGCTTGAGACAATAATCTCTCTTGCAAAAAAGCGTGACTGATCTTTAGGATCTTTCTGAGGAAGAGATATCAGAGATTCTGAAAAGTCCAGATATGCAGACTGATGCACGTTTACCTCAGCATCTCCAGTAGAACTAACCATTACCTTAACGTCATTTCTCATAAGAGAGAGAGAATCCGTATACGCTCCGCAACGGGTCAGCACACCGCCCTCCTCCTTAATCAAAACCACCTGATGGCCGGCAATATCATCATGTCTGTAACCCAGAGGAATTTTTGGATTGGTACACTCCATCCAGATTGTATCTCCCTTCATAACTCCCTCATCCGTAATAGGTACCGCAAGCATGGCATGATTCATCTGCCCCACAGATGCGTAGTTCTTCTCCAAATCGGGCTTATCTGTGTG
>CAMHRD010000090.1 GCA_946187365.1 uncultured Bacteroidales bacterium | reverse complement strand
TAAGGTTTCCCTCTGCATTCAATACAGGAGAACCTGAGTTTCCGCCGGTAGTATGGTTGGTTGCAATAAAGCATACAGGCTGTTTTTCATGCCCGCCCTCTGCATATATATCCCTGAGTTTCTGAGGAATATTATAATCAAATATATCCGGATTATCCTTCTCCATAATACCCTTGAGGGTGGAAACCGGCTCATAGTAGACAGCATCGGCCGGAGAGTAACCCTTCACATTGCCGTAAGCCACTCTGAGCGTGAGGTTTGCATCCGGGTAGAACTGCCTGTTCTTCTCAAACTCCATCTGGCCCCTCATATATTTTCTGTAGCAGAGGTTTATCTCTGAATTTATGCCCAGCAACACAGGCCTTAAACTCTTCTGATACCAGTTGTTAAAGGCGTCATAAAGCTGATTTGCAGGGTCATCCGCCATCTTCTGAATATCATCTTCCGTAAGGGCCGATATCTTATCCAAATCTGTAAACAAAGAGTTGCTGTACAGATACTTGCAGTACTCCTCCGCACTGCCGAACTCCTTCATTTTCTCCTTAAAGAACTCAGGCTTGAACTCATCTGTCATCTTGCTGTCAAAAGCCTTTACGCTGGCCACAAAGCACTCCATATCAATAGGTTGGTAGTAATCCTTGTAGAACGTCTCAGCCAAAGCTTTTGCCCCCTTAGAATCCTTGAGTTGGAAGAGAGACTTTACCCTATATGCAAGTTGCAGTAACTCAATGGTTCTGATTGTCTCCGAATAGTACTCGTAGGCATAGTTATACGGCTTCTTTGCCGCATAAAGAGCCTCCAGCTGCTCCACAACTTTGTCATATTCAGTCCCTTTTGCCCACTCCTTAAAGCGTTTCTCATACTCCTTTTTCCTCTCGATAGTTTTCATCTTAAGGATACCCTTTGACTCCCCCTGCCACTTCTTCCAGGCGTTGGAGACATTTGCCGCCTTTGATGAATACTGTATTCTAACCTTCTGGCTCTGAGCCATATACTTTTTCATTATATCCAGCCTTGCAGTACGCAGTGCAATCTTTTCCGGGTCTGAAACCAGTGCCACATACTCAACATCGTCACTTACAACATACTCCTTTGTGCTGCCAGGGCAGCCGTACACGAATGTAAAGTCTCCCTCCTTAACTCCCGCTCTGGAAATTTTAAAGAATTTCTTAGGGGTGTAAGGCACGTTATCCTCTGAGTATGAGGCAGGATTGTTATCCTTATCTGCATAGATTCTGAAGATTGAGAAATCTCCCGTATGGCGGGGCCACATCCAGTTGTCCGTATCTCCTCCAAACTTACCTATTGAGGAAGGGGGAGCGCCCACCAGGCGTACATCTGTATATACGCGGAAAACAAAGAGGAAGAACTGGTTACCGTAATAGAGCGCCTCCACGTTGGCTTTCAGCCCCTTGCCGCCCTCCACAGCCTTCTTTATCAGTTCTCTGGAGTTTGCTCTTATAACGGAATCTCTCTGCTTCTCCGTCATTGAGGCCTCATAGCCCTTAAGGACCTGCTCCGTTACATCTTCCATCCTGTCTAAGAAACTTACAGTCAGCCCTTTATTTGGGAGTTCCTGAGAGCGGTTCATAGCCCAGAAACCATCTTTAAGGTAGTCATGCTCAACGCTGCTGTGCTTCTGAATGTAACCGTAACCGCAGTGGTGGTTTGTAAAGAGCAGTCCCTCATTGGATACCAGTTCTCCGGTACATCCTCCCCCGAACAGCACAACTGCATCCTTCAGAGAGGCCTGATTTACACTGTAAATATCTTCTGCCGTAAGACGGCAACCCTTTGCCTGCATATCACCTATTCTCTGCCCTATCAGAAGCGGGAGCCACATTCCCTCATCTGCCTTTACATTAGGAACAATGGTGAACAGAAACAGTACGGCAACAAGAATCTTTTTCATATCTCTTTGTTTTTCAATTATTTTCAATGGTGCGGCAACCGCCTTGGGTTACTTTAAGGAAGCCCTTACAGGGTTTGCATAGATGTTCAGGAATATCTCCCTGAGTTCTGAACGGTTCCACTCCTCTCCGTCAATAGGACAGGCGTGAGACTCAATGTATGAGAGTTGCTTCTCCATGTGGGCCTCAAAGGCATTCTTCTGCTGAGATGAATACTCTGCAAAGAACTCAGGCTCAATATTTTCCTCTGCCATCAAAAGATCGTATGCAATGAAGTTGTTAGGCCAGAGTTTAAAGTATGAGTGAATTCTCTTATCTATAATCTTGCCCAGTTCAACAAACCTCTCGTTCTTTGAGAAGGCTGCACAGGATGCAATCTGTTCAGTTTTAATAGGTTCCGTAAAGTCTATGTGAATACCTCCCTTCCACAGAGCAATACCCGTAATAATGCTGTGGAGATCCTCTCCCTCCTCCTTAACGTAACGGCATCTGCGTGAAACGTATAACTCTCTGGTCTTTAGCGCATCACAAGGCTCAAACTCGTAAGATATGGCAACCGGCATAATGCTCAGCTCGTCCATATCCGTAATGAAGTCACCCTTGCCGCTCATCTCCAGCATCTTAAGAAGCCCCTGCTCCGTCTGGTCAAAACCATCCTTGGTACGTCCGTTACGCTGGGCAATCCAGATAGAACTGGTCTGTGAAGCCACATTGTGACGGATATACTTTGAGAGCAGCATTGAGGAGTTATAAACTTCTCTTGGTGAGGAGCTTCTGGTAACCTTTATCATCTTGTTGGAACGCGCCACATCCTCAATAAACTGAGAGGTAATGAGGTTGTCTCCAACCGCAATCTCAGTAGTTGTAACCTTGTGGGTATGAAGAATGAGCTGAATGATGGCGGAATCCAGTACTATATCTCTGTGATTGGTGATAATCAGATGCTTTTGGTTTCCGGAGAAGTAGTGCAGGCCGGAATGGGTTACCCCGTTGGAGGTGTGCTCCAGAATGGTGGAAACCACCAGAACCATTATTTTATCCTGGAAATCATCTACCGTCTTGCAGGCAGATAACATATTTACCAGATGCTCAATTCCTCCCTTGATTTTGAGGAAGTTAGCAATTTCCTCCAGATAAGGATGCTTCTTCATCCTCTCTATAGAAGCGGGAATCTCGCTGTCATAATAGGGCCTGATGCCGTCAAATATTTTATCCACTTCTGCCATGGTCAACGCAGTTAGCCGAGCGAATTTACAAAATTTTCCGGTTTTTGAAAAGAAGTGAGCTGTCTCCGTAACTAAGGAAACGGTATCCGCTCTCAAGAGCGTGTGCGTAAAGATCTCTCCAATCATCCCCTATAAAGGCTGAAATTAACAGTAACAGAGTACTTTGCGGCTGGTGGAAGTTGGTTACCAGCATATCCACCACCCTGTATCTGAACCCCGGAACAATTATTATAGAGGTAGCGGCTATCAACTTTGATAGGGAGCGGGAGTCCAAATAGGCCACAATTGCCTCCAAAGCCTCCGCAATATCATAATTATACTCCCTGTTGTAAGGCTCCCACTGAGAGACCGGCCTTATGGTCTCATTAGGATTCTCAATGCACTGTACACCAATGTAATATAAAGATTCCAGAGTCCTTGTGGAGGTGGTCCCAACCGCCACAACGGAGCCCTCTTTTACCGCCTTTATAAGATCCGTCAAAAACTCTCTGGTGACCGAGAAGGGCTCAGAGTGCATCTGATGCTCAGATATGTACTGGCTTTTAACCGGAGCAAAGGTTCCCGCACCCACGTGAAGACAGACGTTTTCTCTCTTTATATTCTTATTATCCAGAGAGTTAAGCACCCTGTCAGTAAAGTGCAGACCGGCTGTAGGAGCAGCCACGGAGCCCTCAAAACGGGCATAAATGGTCTGATATCTCTTCTTGTCTATATCCTCTGTATCTCTGTTCAGATATGGCGGAATTGGAACCTTTCCGCACCTCTCCAGAACCTCAGAAAAGGTCTCGTCCGTATCCCATTTGAAGAGCACTACGGAGGTTTTCTCACCCTTTTCCACCAATTCTACCCTAAAATTTAACTCTTTCCCTATAGATTCAGAGTAAAAAAAGAGCTCTCCGCCCTTCCATTTCTTGGCATTTCCCACCACAACAGACCAGCTGCAGCTCCTTTTTGAGGAAAAAGAGCCAATATATTCAGCCGGAGAGACTGGATTCAGGCACAAAATCTCTATCAAAGCACCCGTTTTTTTCCGGAAAAACAGCCTTGCCGGAACCACCTTGGTATTATTGAAAACCATAAAGGATTTCTCCGGAATATGGGAGGCTATATTATAAAAGGTATCATCCAAAACTCTGCCATCTTTATAGACCAAGAGCTTGGAAGAGTCTCTCTCCGCCAGGGGGTATTTAGCTATTCTCTCATCCGGGAGAGGGTAGGTGAAATCAGATATTTTAATAACAGGCTCCAAATTCAATTATTTTCTGCAAAGATACATAATTACCCACAAAAGAAGAAATCTCTTAAAATAGAGGTTTTTTACTTTTTGAAATTTCACAGGTTAAAACGCTCAAAATTCACAACATTGAACTGAAAAATTTCAAACTGCGTACTTCGGATATGTGGTTTGTTTGCAGAGTATAAGATTTCTTTATAGTAATTTTTGAAATTTTATAACTGATTGATTTTTAATCATTTTATTACTATTAAGTAAATTGTTGCTTTAAGTATAATGCGCAGAAATAGGGCTATAAATGCGCATTAAGCAGGAAAATCCATATTTCAAATTTTTCTAACTTATTGATTTACAAGATAGTTAAAAGCACTATCTAAATTACACATTTAAATAGATTGTTTTTTGCGTACCCCTATTATAGATATCTATAAGTACGATTCCTTTCAACTGCGCAATTTGTTAGAATTTGTGAAAAACGGTGAACGCAAAAAGAATTTTTGAATAACTGAGATAAAATGTCTATATTTGTAACGAGTAAAGTTAACAACTATGAAAGAGCGTTTACAGACCATCCTCAACCTGGAGAGAATAACCGCCGCTCAATTGGCCACTCTTTTGGGCATCCAGAGATCTACCCTTTCCAACCTTATGAGCGGACGTAACAATCCGAGTTACGACTTCATTCTTTCCGTACTGACAAAATTGCCGAATTTGAATATTGAGTGGTTGCTAACCGGAGTTGGCCAACCCTATCGCAACAGTGAAAAAAATTTCCGCGGAGAGGCTCTTTCAGACTCTATGACTTTGCGTGAATATAACGCAAATAATCAAAAATCTGAAGAAAATCAGATTATGCGTAATTCTGACGCAGAAAGCAGCAATTTGTTCGGTTTTCCTGAGGAAGAGGAGCAGGATTTCCCGTTTGAGGAGGAAAAAAGCCAATATCACCCCTTCCCGGCTCTGGAAGAGGGAGAACTGGCGCAACGGCTCAAACAACTGGAAGAGACTGTAAACAAGGATATTATAGAAGAAAAAGCCCCTTCTGAACCTCTTGAGAATGGCGTAAACGAGCCAAAACGCCCCCCTATCGAGATAAAAAAGGAGCCGGAAGAGGTAAAAGAAGAGGTAAAAGAGGTAAAGGCGGTAAAGCAGGAGCCGCAAAAAATTTTGGAGAGAGTCATTCTCTTTTACTCAGACGGAAGCTTCCAATCCTTTGAGAAGTAGAATTTCTTAAATTTGTGCATAATATATAATCTGTATGTACAAATTGTTTAGGCCTATATTCTTCCTCTGGCAACCGGAAAGGATTCACGATCTGGTTCTCTCCTTCATGAAATGGATG
>CAMHRD010000089.1 GCA_946187365.1 uncultured Bacteroidales bacterium | reverse complement strand
TTCTATGCTATCTGCAATTTATTTGGCTATAGATATTTACCGAAACAGAGAAAGATATGCGGAGATTCACTCCAACCCGCTGACTGCTCAGATTCCGGGCCAGGAGGAGAACCACAGAGAAGTGTAATATGAAGCAAAGACCTCCAATCTATCTCTACACGGACGGCTCGTCCAGAGGGAACCCGGGACCGGGTGGTTGGGGTGTTGTGCTGATATGCGGGGAGTTAAGGAAGGAGATGAGCGGCGGGGAGGCGTTAACGACGAACAACCGTATGGAGCTGTGGAAGGATGCCACGGTCCATATCTGGTCTGACTCCTCATACGTGGTTAAGGCAATTGAAGAGGGATGGTTGGATAAGTGGGTGGCCTGCGGGTTTAAAAAGAAGAAGAACCCGGACCTTTGGATGGAGTTCATTGAGGCCTCTAAAGGGCTGACACTCAACTTCCACTGGTTGAAGGGGCACGCCGGGTACCCTGAGAACGAGCGGTGCGATAGGTTAGCGTTTGAGGCGGCGTCTCAGTTTACAAAAAAAGACAATTAACAGAGTATGAATGCAATATTGGATAAAAGAAACCTGAAGTTTGCAATGGTGGGAAGCGGAAGCTGGGCTACCGCTTTGGTTAAACTCATTATGAACCATCAGGAGAAGATAGCCTGGTTCATCAGGGACCAGAAGAACATAGACCGCGTGATGAAGAACCACCGTAACAAGGTCTATCTGAGTTCCGTAATCCTTGAGCCTGAGCGCCTTTTAATGTCTACGGATATAAACGAGATTGTCTCCTGGGGAGACGTTCTCATCTTCTGCATCCCTTCCGCCTACTTTGAGGGGGTGATGCAAAAGCTCACGGTTCCGCTTGATAACAAGTTCATTGTCTCTGCAATAAAGGGGTTTGTAGGGCAAAAAACCATCGCGGAGTATTTTCATGATGAACATAATATTCCTTACGACAGGATTGGTGTGGTGAGCGGCCCTTGCCATGCGGAAGAGGTTGGTATGGAGAGACTTTCATATCTGACTTTTACCAGCAAGCACCTTGATTCCGCAAAGAAACTCTGTGATTTCTTTAAGTGTGACTACATAAATACTACGCCGGGAACAGACATTTACGGCGTGGAATATGCTGCTGCTCTGAAGAATATATATGCCATTGCTGTTGGTATCTGCCACGGTTTGGGATACGGAGACAACTTCACCAGCGTGCTTATGACCAGTTCATTCAAGGAGATGGTGGACTTCTTAAATGCCTCACATCCTGATTCTAACCGCAACGTGCTAACCTCTCCGTACCTTGGAGACTTGCTGGTAACAGGTTACTCTCAGTTTAGCCGCAACCGCACGTTCGGTAGTATGATTGGTAAAGGTTACTCCGTGCAAAATGCTCAAGTTGAGATGAATATGGTGGCGGAAGGTTACTACGCCTCTAAGGCAATTAACGAGATAAACAAGAAGTACAATGTTGAAATGCCCATTGCCGAGGCGGTATTTGAGATTATCCATGAGATGAAGTATCCTGCATACGTGATTAACCGTTTGGCGGAGAAACTCTACTAGTTTATGACGGAAGCTATTAATCCCCTGCTTTTGGATCTGGCGCTGATACTTATTGTAGCAGGCATTGTAACTATCATATTCAAAGCGCTTAAGCAGCCTTTGGTATTGGGTTACATTATTGCCGGAGTGCTCACCGGTCCATATATCTCCTTCATCCCTACGGCTACTGAGGTGGAGAGCGTGGAGTTCTGGGGAAAGATAGGCGTTATCTTCCTTCTCTTTGGACTGGGACTGGAGTTCAGTTTCAAGAAGTTAAAGAAGGTGGGAGGCCCGGGTGCAATTACCGTCTTCTCTGAGGCGGTGGTGATGTTCTGCATGGGCTTTTTGATAGCCAAGATTTTTGGGTGGACAACCGTTACGGCTCTCTTTGTTGGAGCAATGATTTCCATATCTTCTACATCTATCATTATCAAGACATTTGACGATTTGGGAATGGGAGGGCGGCGCTCTTCTCAGCTGGTTTACGGTGCCTTGATTTGCGAGGACCTTGTGGCCATTCTGCTGTTGGTGATGCTTCCAACTTTTGTCATCAGTAAGACCTTTAACGGAATGGAGCTGGCCAATAAAATCTTCTCCATTACGGTATTTCTTTTGTTGTGGTTTACCGGTGGAATCTACTTTGTGCCAACCATTTACCGCAAGCTCCGTAAGCTGATGAGTGATGAGACCATTCTTATCACATCTTTGGGGCTCTGCCTTTTGATGGTGGTTATTACGCTGAATGCCAACATCTCAGAGGCGTTGGGCGCATTCGTTATGGGTTCCATTCTCTCCGGTACTCCGCAGAGAGACAAGATATTAGCCATCACAAAACCAATAAAGGATTTCTTTGGTGCCATCTTCTTTGTATCCGTTGGTATGTTGGTGGATCCTTCTGTTCTGCTGCACTACTGGCCTCACATACTGGTTATTACGCTGGCTGTGATTCTGATTAAGCCTCTGGCTGCAACAAGCGGATTGCTCTTCAGCGGTCAGACTCTGAAGATTGCACTCCCTGCCGGATTGTGTATGTGTCAGATAGGTGAGTTCTCCTACATCATTGCATCCCTAGGCAAGGAGCTGAAAGCTACGCCGGATTACCTTTACCCTGTGATAGTTACGGTCTCCATACTGACAACGTTCATTACTCCGTACTGGGCTAAATCGGGAGATAAAATATACAGTTTCATATACCGTCACTCCTCCGGAGGCTGGAGAAATGTGATAGACCGTTTGGGCACCGGAAAACAGACGCTCAACCAGGAGAACCGCTGGAAAAAACTGCTCAGAAGTTACACCACCAGAGTCTTCATACTCACTACCTGGATGGCTGCTTTGATCCTGGTTTTCAGTAAGGTAGTGAACCCTTTCATCTCCTCTCTCATCACCAGAATCTACCCTCCTGCTTCTGGCGCCTTTTGGGTTAGGCTGATTCTTTTTGCCCTTACTATCGCGATAATTTCTCCATTCATTTGGGCGCTTTTGAAGGTGAAGGACAAGGAGGGAATCTACGACCAGATTTGGGCGGACCGTAAGTATGCAAGGGGGCCTCTGCTCTTTATGGTGGCGCTCAAGTATATCATTGCCGTGATGGCGGTTTCATCTGTGGCCTCCTTGTATATCACTCACAGTGTGGGTGTTATAATGCTCATTACCGCCGTGATCATTGTGTTCGTCACTATTTCAAAACTGGTAAAGGGCTATTACTCAAAGATTGAGACCAACTTCTTCACCAACCTGGACAGCGAGGGGGGCAGACGTTTTGTCATTCCTAGAGACAAGGCCAACGAGATTCACATGGAGAAGTGTACCGTTGGGCAGAACTCCTATCTGGCCGGCAGAAACATTGCTACCGTCCATAGGAAGAAGGATACCGGAGCCCTTGTGATACAGCTGATTAGAGGCAACAAGGTGATTAACCTCCCGTCAAAAGAGCAGGTGATGTATCCTTCAGATTCACTGCTGATTTTGGGATCGGACCAGCAACTTAAAAGCTTCATAGACCTCTCTCACAACGTTAATGAAGATACCCCTATGGCTCCGGAGGAGAAGATTGAGATGCAGCTCTTCCAGATTACCCTTGAGGAGGGTTCCAAGGTTATTGGGCATGATGCCAACATAACCAAGTTCCGCCATGAGTTCGGGGTGCTGCTTGTAGGAGTGGAAAAGGAAGAGTCTGAGGACTTTTTACGTCCTACCTCTTCCGTCATTATGGAGAAAGGTGATACCATTTGGGTTGTTGGAAACCTGAAAAAGGTAAATAATTTGAACGCGCCTCTATCTTTGCGTCCATGAAAAGTAAGTTTTTAGAACAGGTTGCAGAGGTGTTTGTGGGAAAGGAGCCTTTGGAAGAGAATCTTTCCCGCTACTGCTTTGTGTTCCCTAACAGAAGAAGTTCTGTCTTCTTCAGAAAATATCTTGGAGAGTTGGCAGGCCGGCCTATTAAGGCACCGGTGATTCTCACTGTGGATGAGCTCTTTGAGAGGCTCAGTAATCTTGTGGTTTTAGATGAACTTACGCTGCTGTTCCGCCTTTGGAAGTCTTATACAAAGGTGCAGCGTTTGAGGCAGAGGGCGGCCGGAGTTGCGGAAGAGAAACTCTATAATGAGCCTTTGGATGAGTTCTTCTACTGGGGTAAGATTCTTCTTTCTGATTTTAACGATATTGACCAGTATCTGGTAGAGGCTGAGCAGCTCTTTACCAACGTTAAGGATTTAGAGCATCTTTCCACGGGCTTTGAGTGGATGACGGATAAGCAGATGGAGGCGGCAAAGAGGCTCTCTGTGCTGAGCAAGGATATATCTGACAAGCAGGAGATTAAGAGGCGTTACTTTGATATCTGGGATTCGTTGCTTGATGTGTATAAGGACTTCCGGAGTGCGTTGATTGCAGACGGCAAAGCGTATAACGGGCTGCGGATGAGGGTAGTGGCAGAGGATTTGGAGGCCTGCGCAGACAAGTTGGCGGAACTTAAAACGGTTGCCTTTATTGGCTTCTCTGCGCCTACGGAGTGTGAGAAAGAGGTGATGAAGTATTTGAAGGGAGAGGGCCGGGCGTTGTTCTATTGGGATTACTATTCAGAGATGATTAAGGCGGAAGAGAATAAGTCTTCAATGCTGATATCGGGCTGCGTGTCTGATTTCCTTGGAGAGGTGTTGCCGTACACGGAAGGTAGTTGCTCGTATCAGGTGATACCGGCAGCGGGGGAGGTTGAACAGACAATGATAGCCTCCAGATTGCTGCAGGAGATAAAGGAGCAGCCGGGGTGGGAGCCTTTGGATACGGCTATTGTGGTCTCTGATGAGACACTGTTGCTGCCGCTTTTGAGTATGATAGATGAGAAGAACCTCAACATAACAATGGGTTACCCGGTTAAGGCTACTGCGGTTGCATCACTCTTTAACTCGTTGGCGGCCTTGCATTTGCGCGCAAGGAGAAGCAAGGAAGGGGAGATTCTTCTGAGCGGAACAGTTTTGCGTGAGATCCTCTCACATCCGTACGTTCTGAGTGTAGACGAGAAGGATTCAAAGCGGGCTTCTGACAAGATTCTTAAGTCCAACATGATTTATGTGAATGCCGGCTTGTTGCAGGGCCAAAACCCATTGGATACCAAAGGCGAGCGCATAGCTAAACTGCTGCAGTTGCTGGTGCCGTCTGATGGGATGTTCCCTAGTGCTGACAGTGCGGGGGGCAACAATCTTACGTTAGAGATAGTTAACTACTTAAGAAGGATCTTGGAGTACGTATCTAAGTATCTGACCAGCAGGGAGAGGTGCTTTGTGAACGGTCTGCACGAGGTGCTGGATGCAATATCTTCATCTGCAGTCAGTTCTGAGGACGTGGCGGCGGATGGCGGCGCAGCGGATGGGGGCAAGACGGTGGCGGGGGCCTTCGGGCAGGCTAGAACAGTTTACTCGATTATTAGGAGCGGGTTGAATGGGAAGAATGTGGCATTCAGGGGAGAGCCGCTGCAGGGAGTTCAGATTATGGGACCGCTGGAAACCAGGTGTTTGGACTTTAAGAACATAATCTTCCTCTCCTTCAATGACGGTGTCTTTCCGGCGAGCGGGGAGCGCACGAGTGCAATCCCTTACTTCTTACGAAAGGCGTTCAACCTCCCAACATACGAGGATAAGGACAGTATCTCCTCATACAACTTTTACAGACTCCTTCAGAGGGCGGAGAACGTCTATATGATCTATGACACCAGCAC
>CAMHRD010000088.1 GCA_946187365.1 uncultured Bacteroidales bacterium | reverse complement strand
TAGCAACTCAGAGACCTACAACCACGGTCATCACGGGTAACATTAAGGCTAACCTCCCTGCAAGAATTGCCTTCTACGTCCGTTCATCTATTGACTCCCGTACCATACTTGATGAAAGCGGTGCAAATCAGCTGATTGGACGAGGAGATATGCTCTACGCAACGGGCAGCGAGGTGACCAGAGTTCAGTGTGCACTCATAGAAACCAAAGAGATAGATAGAATTGTTGAGTTCATTTCAAGCCAGGTTGGTTACTCTACGGCACTATATTTGCCGGAACCACCTGAGGAGGATGAAGGCTCGGCGGACGTGCCGTTTAAGGTAGCCATTGGGGAGACGAATCTTGCCAGACGAGATGAGTTCTTTGACGATGCAGCCCGCCTGATTGTTGCAGCCGGCAGCGGCTCTGCTTCCTTCATACAGAGGAAGATGAACCTGGGTTACAACAGGGCCTCCAAACTCATAGACCAGTTGGAGAAGGCCGGAATTGTTGGGCCGGCAGATGGTGCAAAACCGCGCCAAGCCCTTATACCGGACCTCCTCTCTCTGGACGATAAACTTGAAGAGATTAAACAGCAATTCGGGAAGTGAAACGCGTTAGTTTAATAGGATTGATTCTTTTTTGCTCTCTTTACTCCGCGATGGGTCAAGGGGGTGATCAACTTTTTCAGCAGGCATCTGATTATGTTTTTTCTGCAAGGAAAATCTCTTTTGTTATGACCGGCCGCTTCAAGGGCAAGGAGTACCAAAACAGGGGCTTTATTGTGGCTCTGCCGGAGAGGGGATACCTTAAGATTGAGGGAGTTTCAGAGTTTCAGTACACTCCGTCTCTCATTTCCTATTATGATCAGAGAAACAATGAGATTGTGATTCAGCCACGCAAGAGCACATCCGCTTCGCTTTCCGAGAACCCGTTCTCAATTCTCTCACGCTCAGACAAAGGGGTGAACGTTACCGCTCCCGTGGAGAAGAAACTCGGCGGCAAAGCGTGCAGCGTTATCACTGTAACACCAAAAGGCAAAGCCTATTACAAGAGCGCAGATATTTATGTTTCCGTTATGAAGGCCGCAGCAGGTGGAAATGTGAAGGTTGAACGGATTGAGGTAACTCTTAAGAACGGGGACTCTTACACAATTGCAATCACTGCTGCCTCTGTGCCGGACGCTTCAAAAGTTTCAGATTATCAACTCCTTCCATCCAACTATCCAGGAGCCCGGGTTACAGATCTCCGCTAACCCGTACAACGTTAGAGCAACTGTGACTTTTTGGCAAAGACCTCCAGGATTGAGCCGTAGGTGTTGGCCAGACGGTAGTCAAGGTCATCGGGCGTAACCCACTCGCACTTTTCAATTCCCTCCTCGGTCTGCGGAGTGGCCTCAGGCCTGCCGTCAACTTTCATAAGATACCAGGATGTGCTCTTTACAAATGGCTCACCCTCAAGACGGTAGGTGTGGTGTGTGGTGCAGATGAACTTCAGAGGTTCTGCATCTAAGCCAACCTCTTCCAGCACCTCTCTGTGTGCGGTAACTATGATCTCCTCTCCCGGCTCCTGCTTCCCTTTAGGCAAATCCCATACGCCGTTGCGGTAGATCATAAGGCTTTCTCCCAAGTTGTTGGTTATAAGCCCTCCGCCGGCGTTAATCTGATGCACCTTTGCAAATATCTGGTTGAAGAGTTCCTGCTCCGGAGTATCCTCCGCCACAATCACAAGATTGCGTATGGAGAGGTTCTTCTCCATCATAAATGGAATCTCTGAAAGTTCGTATCCCTCAGAGGGATGCAGCAGCATCATATCTTGTGGAAGGGTGTTGAGTTCCTCTTCCGTGCATATCGTGAGAGTTCTGTTTCTGAAATATATCCTCTGCATAACGTTCAAAAATAACATCCATCGTGAAGAAGAAAGAGTCGGAAATCTTCACAATTCCTGATGTACAAACACAAAGTTAATGAAAATTCTTATCTTTGCGAGGATTGATAGTTAGAAAGAAAGTTAAGACGTTAGAATAGTGGGAATTATGGAAAACGTAGAAAAGACTATAGCTCAACAGCTGCTAAGTGTAAAGGCTGTTAAACTGGATGCTGAGAACCCTTTTACATGGGCATCCGGATGGAAATCTCCAATATATTGTGACAACCGCAAACTGCTCACATATCCTGCTGAGCGTAAGCGTGTTACTGAGGCTTTTGTGGAGGTTGTTAAGAATAATTTCAAGGATGTTGATATGATTGCCGGCGTTGCTACCGGTGCTATTGCCTGGGGAGTAATGGTGGCTGAGGCTCTTGGTAAACCGTTCGTTTATGTAAGACCAAAACCAAAAGATCATGGAACTCAGTCTCAGGTTGAGGGAACCATTGAGCGCAACACTCGCGTGGTTGTTGAGGACCTTATCTCAACCGGTGCAAGTTCTCTCTCCTGCTGCAGCGCACTGCGTAAGGCAGAGGCCGTTATCCTGGGAATGGTTGCAATCTTCTCATACAACTTCCCTCTCTCAAGAAGAGAGTTTGAGTATGCAAACATAGAACTCCACACCCTCTGCCAGTATGATAGCTTGCTGGAAGAGGCTGTAAATGAGAACTATATAGATAAGAAATATTTAGAGGTCCTTAAGGAGTGGAGGATGAATCCTTCTACCTGGAAGGGCGTTGGCGTGTAATATGTTAGAGACATTTGAAGGCAAAGAAGTAGAGTTTCAGGCGCCCGCATACGCGCTCTTTAACAACTTCTCAGATCTGACTCTCTTCAAAGAGAGAATCCCTGCGGAGTACAGAGACAAAGTTGTACTTACCAAGGACAGCGTTTCCGGTGAGTACAACGGTATGAATCTGACTTTGAAGGTGGTGGAGCGCATCCCTTACTCCAGGGTGGTGATGAAACCTGAGGGGTTCCCAATGGATTTCTCTCTTGTGTTCAACCTTGCAGATAACGGAGTTAATGCAAGCAAGATGAAGATTGCTGTTCAGGCTCAAATGAACTTCTTAACTAAACAGCTGATGGGGCGTAAGATACAGGAATTGGTAGATAAAATTTCTGATAATCTGGCATCCTATGTATAAAAATCAGATTCCAAGACTCGAGCTTAAAGATGTATCCGGCTCTGCCGGTATCTCCTTTGTGGAGAAGGACTTTGCCATTGGCAATGAGATAGCCATTCTCAAAACCGAACATGGAAAGCCCTTCCACTGCGGAGCGGGTGTTGTGGTTGTCTGCCTCTCCGGAGTCTTGGAAATCTCCATAGATTTAACCCTTTACAAGATATCTCGTAATCAGGTTCTTGTGATAATGCCGGACCAGATATTTACCGTGCACAACGTGAGTGAGGATTACAGGGCGCTCTACATATTGGCCTCCAAAGGCTTTGCAAATGAGATGCTTCCTCAGATAAGTCATATCTCTTTCCTCCTATATCTGAAGGGCAAACCGGTACTTAACCTTACGGAGGCCAACATAACGGTTCTGCAGGAGTACATAGATATTCTCAGCCGCAAGGCGGAGATGAAGGAGAGCCCTTACCGCAGAGAGATCATCCGCCATATTGCAATGGCTGTAGTCTTTGAGGCTTACAGGATGCTGGATGAGAACCACATACAGAATGTGGCCCTTAACGGCAAAGAGCGCATCTTTAGAGATTTTCTCTCACTGGTCAAAGAGAACTACAAGACAGACAAGACCATAGCGCCGTACGCCAAGCGTCTTTGCATCTCCACCAAGTACCTCTCTATGCTAACCAAAGAGTTGAGCGGCAAGAGCGCTTCTTACTGGATAGATCAGCAGATAATGCTGGAGGCTAAATCTATGCTCTCATCCTCTAACCTTACAATCAAGCAGATAGCCTTTGAGCTGGGTTTCTCCAGCCAATCTTTCTTTGGAAAATACTTCAGCAGATTGGAGGGAGTCTCTCCTAAAAAATACCGCAGCAGATGAACGCGGAATTCTGCAATCTTGTAAAAGAGTCTCTGCCTCACGATGCGGCTGAGCGCCTTCTTTGTGCGTTGAGTGGCACGGAGCTCTCTCCAACCATAAGGCTTAATCCATTTAAAACAAAGGGAGATGTTTCTGAGAATCAGTGTGTTCTTGAGGTTTTGAAGGGTGCTGAAGAGTTGTGGTGTAAGGGGGCCTTCAAACTTGCTGAGCGTCCGGACTTTACATTGGATCCTGCATTCCATGCAGGGGCCTACTACGTGCAGGACTCTTCAAGTATGTTCCCGTACCTGATTGCAGATGAGATTGATTCCGCGTTGGGTGCAAACGGAGTGCTGTTGGATTTATGTGCATCCCCGGGGGGAAAGAGCACGTACCTTATATCTCTCTTTGCAAAGGAAGGGCGCATATTTTTGTCAAATGAGGCTGTACCTAAGCGAACCCCCGCTCTGACGGATAACCTTGCAAAATGGGGCGTTTCCCACCTTATTGCAACCAACAGAGATCCTAAGAATCTGGGCCGCCTGGAAGGACTCTTTGATGTTATACTTGCAGATGTTCCATGCTCCGGTGAGGGTATGTTTATGCGAAGTTCTGACGCTCTGAATGACTGGAGTTTACGCACGGTTGAGGAGTGCGCCGCAAGGCAGCGTTCCATTATCTCAGATATCTGGCCTGCACTCAAAGAGGGCGGTCTGCTGGTCTACTCCACCTGCACCTATAATCACAAAGAGAACTCAGACAACGTCCGTTACATAATTGAAGAACTGGGCGCAGAGTACGTACCTGTAGATAAGGCTCTTGCAATAGTTCCCGGGCTACTCAAACTGGATTACGGTTACCAGTTTGCACTGGGCAGCGTTATGGGAGAGGGGCAGTTCTTTGCAGTGCTGAGGAAGCGCTCAGGCCGGTCTTTATCGGCAGCAGTAGCATCCAAGAGTCAAAAGTTCCCGTTTAAGGAACTAAGAGTGAATATTTCTGATAATCAAAAGAATACATTCTTCTATAACAGGGCAGAAGAGTCAATCTACATGATGCCGTCAGATGTAGCGGAAAGAATGATAGCTATCGCGGAGGCTATTGAGGGTGCGGGAGGTATTGGACGTTATGTGAAAATGTTAGGGTGTAGAGTGGGAACGGTTAAGGCGGGTAAGGTTATTCCTGATGCAGACTTTGCACTGAGTGCAGAGCTTCAAAGATGTCATTTTGAGATGAAGTTTGAAGAGTTGAAGGCGGCCTTGCAGTTCTCTGTTGCAGAGGTGGATAGGGGAACGGCGTTGCGGTTTCTGGCAAGAGAAAACATAACCCCACTTCCGGAATGGAAGCAGGGTTACATTCTGTTGTGTTACAGACGCCTTGGCCTTGGGTTTGTTAACAACTTAGGAAACCGTTGCAACAATCTTTATCCGCAGGAAAGAAGAATCAGAAAGCGTCTTTAGAACATGTAGTCCCAGGCAGGGAGCATTACAGGTTTCTGGCCGAGGGCTTTGATTGCCTTCTTTCCCAGGTACTTACGGTTTATGACCATACGGAACATGTATTCGTCAAACCACTTGTCTGTGAAGATGAGGTAGCCGCCCTTGCCGGCATTTGGTCCCCAGCTGTTCTCAAACTTCCACTTGGTTGGAACGTCATTATCATCTGTATCACAGGCAACTATAAGCATTGCGTGAGATGAGCCGCTCTGGCGGGTGAGGATTCTGGCCTTTTTATCCATGGTGATATCAACGCCAAAGAGTTGTCCAAGGTTGTACATTCCAGGGTCCAGATATCCTACGCCGGAGGCTGTATTTGACTGTTTTCCAACATCACAGGAGGCGTACATAGGCTCTCCGTTCTTGATGGATGAGAGTGCTGCCTCTTTAATATCCTCGTTAGG
>CAMHRD010000087.1 GCA_946187365.1 uncultured Bacteroidales bacterium | reverse complement strand
CGGTATATTTGGTCTTGCAGGCCCCGGTGCCGTACCCTTTCTGCATCGCTGCCATAAGTCGTGAGCTCTTACCTCGCGTTTTCACCCTTACCCTTGCGGGCGGTTGTTTTCTGTTATCCCCACATAAACTCACGCCTATCTGTGCTTTCCACAGCGCACTGCTCTTTCCTGTCCGGACTTTCCTCCGATTGCTCGGCGATAAAGTCTCTTGTACGGGCACAAAAATATACTTTTTCTTCTATATTTGCGCCCCGGAAAGAAAAAGTAACAGATATGTTTAAAAATTTTAGAGGATTTAACCTTGTTGAGGATTTTCTGAACAAGTATTATGAGAGATGGACACATCCCAGCAATGCCGTTAAGAATGCTATAAAATTGGGAATTGTCCTAGTTGTCACTCTGTTTGTATGGAATATGCCGGCAGATTGGTTTGGAATGGAGGGTATTACGGTGGTACAACAGAGATTGATAGCAATCTTTGCATTTGCAATGTTAATGTGGATTTTGGAGGTAACTCCGGCCTGGGCAACCTCTGTAGTTGTTATAGGACTGCTGCTTCTCTTTACCTCAGATTCAGGAATCGGACCTATGTGTGATAAAGAGGTTGTTGGTCCGCTGCTTTCATACAAGGCTGTTATGGCCACATTTGCAGATCCTGTAATCATGCTCTTCATTGGCGGTTTCATCCTTGCAATTGCAGCTACCAAGACTGGTCTGGATGCACAGTTGGCAAAGATTCTATTGGAGCCGTTCGGTAAGAAGAGTGAAAACGTACTACTCGGTTTCCTTCTCATTACGGGTCTCTTCTCAATGTTCATCAGCAACACCGCAACTGCGGCAATGATGCTTACATTCCTTGCACCTGTATTCCGTCAGCTTCCTGAGTCCGGAAAGGGCAGGATTGCTATGGCACTTGCAATTCCTGTTGCAGCCAACCTCGGCGGTATGGGAACTCCTATCGGAACCCCTCCTAATACTATTGCTATCAAATACTTGAATGATCCGGACGGTTTGAACCTGGGCATTGGATTCGGAGAGTGGATGCTCTTTATGTTCCCGCTTGTAATAGTTCTTCTTTTCCTTAGCTGGTTCATTATTAAGAAGATGTTCCCATTCACCCAGAAGACTGTAGAACTTAAGATAGAGAGCAAGCCTCACAAGGGATGGCACACTACGATAGTGGCAGTTACCTTTATACTTACCGTACTTCTTTGGCTTACAGACTCATTTACCGGTATCAACTCATACACCGTTGCACTTATTCCGTTCGTAATCTTTGCCTTAACGGGAGTTATCCACCGCAGAGATTTGGAGGAGATCAACTGGTCAGTTATCTGGATGGTTGCCGGCGGTTTTGCACTGGGTTACGGTCTGAACGCTTCTGGTTTGGCATCACTGGCAGTTAAGAGTATTCCGTTCGGAAACTTCTCTCCAATTGTTATACTGATTATATCAGGCCTTATCTGCTATGCCCTCTCCAACTTCATCTCCAACTCTGCAACAGCAGCTTTACTGATGCCTATTTTGGCAGTTGTATGTACTGCAATGGGAGACAAACTGGATGTGATTGGAGGTACTTCTACAGTTCTGATCGGTGTGGCAATTGCAGCATCAAGTGCAATGATTCTGCCTATCTCAACTCCGCCAAATGCATTGGCATTCGGAACCAACCTTGTGTCTCAGAAAGATATGAGCAAGATTGGAGCAATTGTGGGAGTATTAAGTATGGTACTCGGTTACGGAGTGCTCTATTTAATTGGGACTTTTCACCTTATATAATCTAGGCCAGTACTTGCCGGTTATATAGATAGATTTATCTAAAGGATTATAGGCGATGCCGTTTAAAACGTCCGTCGCCTTATTCTTTTGTTTATCCGGCAGAAGTCCTTTGCAGTCAATTACATCCGTAACCACTCCGGTTTCAGGATCTATAATGACTATGTTGTCTGTAAGATAGACGTTTGCCCAGATTTTTCCCTCAATCCACTCCAGTTCGTTGATATTCTCCAACGGTTTGCCGTTGTATGTAACTTTGAGGGTAGATTTACAGTAGAAGGAGTTGGGGTCCATAAACCTGAGAACTGAGGTTCCGTCACTCATAATAAGGCTCTTGCCGTCTGTTGTAATGCCCCAGCCCTCAGACGGATAGGAGGCAGTGCCCACCTTTTTCAGTTTCCCTTTGGCGTCCAGAGTGAATACAAAGCAGGTGTGCTCCATCCAGGTCAGAATGAAGATATTCTCTCCAAACCAGCAACTTCCCTCAATGAAATAGCGGCGGCTGAACTTCCATTTTCTGCTCCACTTACCTGTCTTGTAGTTCACTTTTATAAGGTGGCTCTCTCCGTATTGACCTGTAGTTTCCCACATTACGCCATCCTTAAAGCAGAGTCCCTGAGTATATGAAGTGACATCATGAGGATACTCTGCAAGTACCTGAACCCTGTGCTTTTTAGCAGTTACAACTTTTTCACTCTGCGCAAAAGAGGATAGGGGTATAATGCTGACTATAAGACAAAATAAGATAAATCTCTTCATAACAGGTTATTTCCCGCTTCTGTGTTTCATTGCAGCCTTTACAAAGTTCACAAAGATTGGCTGCGGTTTCAAAACAGTACTGCTGAGTTCAGGATGGAACTGAACTCCAATGAAGAACGGATGTACCTTTTGAGGAAGTTCAACTATTTCCACAAGGCCGGTCTGAGGATTTCTTCCGCTGAGTACAAGCCCTGCTTTCTCCATCATATCAGCATATTGCTCGTTGAACTCGTAACGGTGGCGGTGACGTTCTGCTATCATCTTGCTGCCGTAAATCTTGTATGCGAGGGTGCCCTCTTTAAGACGGCAGTCGTATGCTCCCAGTCTCATTGTTCCTCCCTTTGTGGTAAGAGTCTTCTGCTCCTCCATAAGATCTATAACAGGGTTCTTTGTCTGAGGTCTTACCTCCGTAGAGCAGGCGTCCTTGAGTTTGAGCACGTCTCTTGCATACTCAATCACAGCCATTTGCATACCAAGACAGATTCCAAAGAACGGTATCTTGTTCTCTCTTGCGTATTTGACGGCCAGAATCTTTCCCTCAATTCCTCTTCCTCCAAAGCCCGGTGCAACCAGAATGCCGTCCATTCCCTTGAGTTTCTCCTTAAGATTGGAGGCGTCCAAATACTCTGAGTGAACGGTATGTACGTGAACCTTGCAGAGGTTAACCGCACCTGCGTGAACGAATGCCTCCTGGATAGATTTATATGCGTCCTGGAGTTCAACGTACTTGCCCACAAGTGCAACATCTACCTCGCTCTTTGGTGAGAAGAGCTTGTTGAGGAAGTTCTGCCAGTCTGTTAGGTCCGGCTGAGGTATATTTCTGAATTTGAGTTTCTTAAGAACAATATCATCCAGTCCCTGCATGTGCAGCAGCAGCGGAACCTCATAGATGCTCTTTGCGTCCTGGTTCTCAAATACTGAGTCTGCCTTTACGTTACAGAAGAGGGCTATCTTTCTCTTCATTGCATCCGGAATCGGAACCTCCGTACGGCATACAATGATATCCGGTTTAATTCCCTCTTGCTGAAGCATTTTTACGGAGTGCTGTGTTGGCTTGGTCTTAAGCTCCTGAGCTGCGTGGAGGAACGGAACCAGAGTAAGATGAAGCACTATGCAGTCTCCGTCCGGCATCTCCCACTGCAACTGACGCACAGCCTCAAGGAACGGAGTAGACTCCATATCTCCCACGGTACCACCAATTTCCGTAATCACAATATCAAACTTCCCGCTCTTTCCAAGCAGGGTCATTCTTCTCTTAATCTCATCTGTAATGTGAGGGATAATCTGAACCGTCTTGCCAAGATAGAGACCCTCTCTCTCATTGTCTATTACGGTTTTATAAATCCTGCCCGTTGTAACGTTGTTGGCCTGGGAGGTAGGTACATTCAGAAATCTCTCATAATGACCAAGATCCAAATCTGTCTCCGCACCGTCATTGGTAACGTAGCACTCACCGTGCTCATACGGGTTCAGAGTACCCGGGTCTACATTGATGTAAGGGTCAAATTTCTGGATGGTTACGCTCAGTCCTCTGGACTGAAGAAGTCTGGCTAAAGAAGCCGCCACAATACCTTTTCCTAGCGAAGAAACAAACTTAAACAAAAAAGAGGTTTCTCACAAAATTAGTTTATCTTTGCGCCCGCTTAGGGGTGCCGGAAGGCTGAGATTATACCCTTTAAACCTGATACGGTTAGGACCGTCGGAGGGAACAGCTATAACTTCTACACTTCTAGGCAGTTTAATGTTATTAGAAATGAGGAAGTTATTTTTTTATCCGCTCTGTCTGTTTTTGATTTCTGTGAGTTCACTCCCTTTGGCTGCTCAAAGCGGAAAAGGTAGGGGATTTAAGGCAGATACTCTTAGTGAAAGAAAGTTGGACAGCATTATTGTAGCATCTACAAGAGCCAATGACAATACACCTATAGCATTTACCACTGTTGGAAGAAAGGAGATTGAGAGTAACGCTCCATCTCACTCACTTCCAATGCTTATTGGAATGCAGCCCTCTGTTGTGGCAACCACGGAGGGAGGTCTTGGACTGGGATACACCAAGTTCTCAGTAAGAGGAGGAGACGCCTCCAGAACCAATGTTACTCTTAACGGTATTGCAATCAATGACGGAGAGAGCCAGGAGGTATTCTGGGTGAATCTGCCCTCTGTAATGAACTTTTTGCAATCCATTCAGCTTCAGAGAGGTGTGGGCACATCTACCAACGGACCGGGAGCTTTTGGAGCAACCCTCAACATGCAGACTAAAACTCCTTCATCCGAGCCTTACGGAGTAGCAGATTTCTCATTCGGTTCCTACAAGACCTTTATGGAGAGCGTTGCATTGGGCACCGGATTGCTGGGCGGCAAGCGGGGAAACTGGTTCTCCTTTGATTTGGCTTACAATCACGCAAATACAAGAGGTTATATCAGAAACGCAAAGGCAAGGTTGAACTCGCTCTTCTTTTCAGCCTCCTGGAGAAACTCCTCCAACAGCCTGAGGTTCATATATATATTCGGAGACCAGCATACCGGCATTACCTGGGAGGGATGCCCAATAGATATTTATCCGGTAAATAGAAAATACAACGTTGCAGGGGAGTACTATGATGAGCAGGGGAATGTGCATTACTATGACAATGAGACGGATAACTACAAACAACACCATCTCCAGCTGCACTATATTCATCAGTTTACTCCTGCATTGACTCTCAATGCAACGGCCCACTTTACAAAGGGAGACGGTTACTATGAGAACTACAAATACAATGTAAAGTTCTCAAAATACGGATTGGAGAACCAGGTGGTAGAGGGTGTAACTTACAAGAAAACAGACGTTATCATCCGCCAGGGAATGGATAACGCATACTATGCAGGTGCACTGGATATGCGTTACAACGGTAAGCATCTGAATGTGATAGGTGGTGCAAACTTCTCCTTCTATGACGGAGACCATGACGGTAATATGCTCTGGAGCAAGTGGAATCAGAACATTCCAAATAATTACAGCTGGTACGGCAATAACGGAAAGAAGAGGGAAATAAGCGTCTTTACCAAGGCGGAGTATTCCGTTGCCAATGGAGTTACAGCATTCCTGGATTTTCAGTACAGGAATATAAATCTGAAAATGAGCGGAATAGACAAGGACTTTGTCTCACTGGTAAGTGAGAATGATTACAGGTTCTTCTCTCCAAAGATGGGAGTCAACTTCAGACTCTCTCCATACGACAGGTTCTTTGCCTCACTCTCTGTTGGCCATCGCGAGCCAAGCAGAAGTG
>CAMHRD010000086.1 GCA_946187365.1 uncultured Bacteroidales bacterium | reverse complement strand
CTGACGCCTTCTCTCAGGTAACCTTCCTTCTCTCTGAGGATAAGGAGAATAACGGAGCCTATATTCTGAAGTTCCTCTTTAAACCTGCACCTACAAATGTGGTGAGCATAGGTGCCCGTTATGACACAGAGGAGGCTGCGGCAATGCTCCTTCATCTGGGAATAAACGAGAACTCTCTTCACGGAGGACGTGGGGCAATCAATTTCCGTTTAGGATTCAATCCTACTGCCAACTTCAGTTACGGCTATGTATTCCGCAATTTCCCAAGAGTGGATTTTAACTACTACTTCAAAAAGACGGACGTAAACATCTACAGCGACAAAGATTCACGCAACAATATCAAGTTCATTTACAACGGTTTGGAGGCTGCATTTGCAAACCTCAAATACTTCAGGACATTTGATGCCCGCCTGGGTGTGAGATTGGATAACTACAAGTTTGTGAAGTTCTTAAGCGAGATGGAAAAAGAGGTTAATACAAAGGCAAAGAGTTATCTCTCCGTATTTACTGAGGCTCAGATGGATAACAGAGATGACCAGTCTTTCCCAACCAACGGAATTCAGACAAAGGTGCGTGCCGCCTACTATATGTTGGGATTCCACGGCGGATTCAAAGCCTTTGCCTCCATTTACGGAAACATCTCCGGAGTTTATTCTCCTTCAGAAAGGTTTGCCGTAATACCTCAGCTCTATACAAGAATCAACATCAAAAACAAGATGGAGTTTCCTTTCTACAATTACGTAGGAGGCTTGGAGGAAGGACGTTACGTAGATCATCAGATTCCGTTTATTGGAATTAACTACACCTCCGTATTTGACAATTCACTCCTTGTTTTGAGAACAGATTTGCGCTATCAGATAGCCAAGAAACATTACGCATACGTTATGGCCAACTATCTGCGCAGCGGGCACGAGGTAGACAATATGTTCAGTTTCAAACACTCCGGCTTCTGGGGATTCGGACTTCAGTACTCTTACAGAACCAAGATTGGACCGCTCAGCTTCAACATTCACTGGAGTGACTACAACAAAAAGAAAGTTGGTGCATACCTGAGTTTGGGATATTTCTTTTAATCACGATGGATCTTAAGCAGGCTAAAACGAGGCTTATGGCGGAGTGTTCTCGGCGGGAACTCTCGGAAAGACAAGCCTTTGCAAAGTTGGAAAAGTGGGCGGGAGATGAGGCCTCCCAAAAGGAGCTGGAGAAAATCATCGCGGAGTTAAAAGAGGATAAGTATATAGATGATGTGCGTTTTGCTGAGTGCTACGTAAGAGACAAAGTGCGCTTTTCCGGCTGGGGGCCTGTGAAGATTATGATGAAACTAAATGAGGCCGGGGTAAAAAGAGAGGTTGGACAGGAGACCATCGAGAGGGAGAAAGAGCTGATAGAAAACAAGTTAAAAAGTATACTCGCTGCAAAGAAGAAGGAGATAGAGAGAAAGTTCAGTAAAAAAGAGGGAGAAGACGAGAGAATGTTGAAGTTGAAAAAAAAGGCTTCACTTTATGGCTTTGCACAGCAGAGAGGATATACTTTTGATATGATTCAGAAAATAGAAAAAGAGTTATAATATGAAGAATAAATGTTTGATTTTTACGCTGTTACTACTTATGACGGGTTCGGTTTCCTTTGCACAGTACAACATCTATCCTAAGGTTAAAGGGCAGTTGGTAAGTGAGAGCAAGAGGGTTACTTTCTCCAGGGAGGTTAGAGTTTATGCAGACAGAAATGTAGATGAGGTTACCATAAACAGGGCGCTTACGGTGCTGAAGGAGAAGGGGTTGAAAGCAGTCCTCCGCAAGGACAGAAATATAGAGTTGGGCATCTCCAATGTTCTTCTCTGCATTGACGGCTCAAAGGACCTGGAGTCTCCAATCAATTATAAGCCACTGAATGACAGAAGTATATTTGAGCTGGAAAAATATGACCGTCACATACTCTCCATTATTCCCGCACCTACGGCTCAGGTGGTGATTGTGGGAGAGAATACAGATGCCGTCTTCTGCGGCCTTGCTTCATTGGAGCAGATTCTGGATAACGGTACTTCTGATCTTCAGTGCGTTACCATTTATGACTATGCGGACGTTAGGGAGAGAGGCATCATAGAGGGTTATTACGGAGTGCCTTACAGCGCTGAGGTTACAAAGGATCTCTTCCGTTTTATGGCCCGTTACAAGATGAACACCTATATGTACGGAGCAAAGTCTGACTCCTACCACTCACGTTATTGGGCTGAGCCTTACCCTGTTGAGATAACCGAACATCAGAAGAAGATAGGCTATCTCACTCAGGATATGATGAAGGATATTGCAGAGACCGCAACGGCAAATAAGGTGAATTTCATCTGGGCAATCCACCCGGGCAAGGCCTTTGCAGACCCTGATAACAAGGAGGTTATAGATAAGATAATGGAGAAGTTCCTCTGCATGTACAACCTGGGAGTTAGGGAGTTCGGAGTCTTTGTAGATGACGTTGGAGTTCCTTCAGAAGATAACATTATGGCTCTCTGTGCGGAGAATCTTACAAAACTGCAGAACAGGATTGATGAGAAGTGGAACAGGCCGGGAGCCGCTCCTGAGGATATGGTAAATCCGCTTCATTATGTTCCTCAACTCTATGCATACTCCTGGGTTCCGGAGGAGAGGGCACAGAAGTTTTTTGAATCACTCAGTTCTACTCCAAAGAAGGTAAATATCTATATTACAGGATGTAACGTGTGGTCCGTTCCAAACAATCAGGATCTTGAGACCGTGGAAAAGTGGCTGGGAAGAAAGGTAAGCTGGTGGTGGAACTACCCTTGTAATGACCAGGATATGACCAAGATATTTACCTCAGATACCTACACCAACTTCAGAGATGAGACTCACATTCTCAACCTCTCCCGTCTGGAGGAGAATCTGAAGGGTGCAAACACAGTAATTATCAACCCAATGCAGCAGGGTGAACTCTCCAAGATTCCGCTCTTTGGAGTGGCTTGCTACACCTGGAACAACTCAGATTTCAACAACGATAAAAACTGGATTGCTGCAACAGATGCAGTGCTTGGACCGTTGGCTTCAGACTTCCGCCGTGCCGCTCCTTGCTTAAGATATTATGACAAGGATGCATTCGGCTATTTAGCAGAGCGTTACAAGCAGTCTGTAAAGAGAGGAAAGCCTGCTCCTGGAGCATTGCTGGAAGAGCTTGATGCGGTTAATAAAGCCTGCACATCTCTTCTTGCTTTGGAGAAATCAGAGAGTGAAAGTGACCGCCTCTTTTATGAAGACTTACGTCCGTGGCTTCTGAAACTCAAGGCAATGACAGAGGAGGCCGCTGCGCTTTTAAGAGGAGAGAATCCTGCACCTGTAGATTACAAGAGAGCGGAGTTCAAGTTTGAAATCCTTGGAGGAATGGGTGAGCATATATCTCTGGCCGAGAGATATGCGGAGCCTTCCAACGAGGTTCTGATGCCGTTCATTGAGTGGCTCAGAAATAATAATAATGAGTAATTTTACAGGGTAAAATTTGAGATATGAAGATTACAAAAGAAGACAGAGAGTTTATGCGTGAAGCCATTCATCTGGCTACGGAGAGCGTCAAAAACGGAGGCGGTCCGTTCGGTGCCGTAATAGTTAAAGAGGGAAAGGTTGTTGCCGGTGCCTCAAACAGCGTAACCATAGATAACGATCCAACCGCTCACGCAGAGGTAAATGCAATACGCAAGGCCTGCAAAGCCCTTAATACATTTGATCTTACGGGCTGTATACTATACACATCATGTGAGCCTTGTCCTATGTGTCTCTCTGCAATTTACTCGGCGCACATACGCAGAGTCTACTACGGCAACACACGTAAGGATGCTGCAGATATAGACTTTGCAGATGACTTCATCTATCAGGAGTTGGAGAAGATGGTGCATGACCGTTCAATCCCGCTTATTCCTCTTCTGAGAGAGGAGGCTCTGGATTCATTCCAACTTTGGAATCAGAAGACAGATAAGGTTGAATACTAGTGTATTCCGGTAGGGTGCTTAAGTTCCAGTGCAAAACCTGCACGGATAAATGACTGATATCTCCAGTATTCCAGGAGAGTCTCAACATATCCCATTCTGTACTGCACAAACAAGGAAGGAAGAAAACTTCCCTTGTTTGAGAGTCTGTAGTATGCAGAGAATTCCCAGTTATAGTTTCTGAACCAGTGTGAAGGATTTACGGAAGCGGTGAAACTCAGACGGTTATCTGAGGTGCGCACCGTTGCCCACCCCTGCATTACTCCTCTGTAACGGATATAGTTTCTTTGATCGTCCGTCTTCTCCCACCAGCCGTACCATACCTTGCCGCCAAATTGGAGATTCTTCTGCGGGGTGTAGATAGCCTGAGCGGAAAAGAGGTTTATGCTTCTGGAGTCATTGTTTATTTTTCCGTTGGATTCATGTCCGAACTCAAAGATCATATCTACCTTTGGGTTCAGATACCAGGCTACTGCAACTCCCGGATTATAAGAGGTTTCCAAAAGCGGAGAGGATACGTCGTAGGCGTTCCAGATGCACTTTTGGGTGTATGTTCCAAGCAGATCCACATCTTCACTCACACGCCAAAGTCTCAGTGCAATAGAGAGTTGTATGCGAACATCTGCAGTGTGTTTGTTCAGATCATGCATTGGGGAGAACCCTGTTGCAGCGTAAGTTTCTCTGAAGAGGCCAAAGAGCGGCAGCTTCTCTTTGGATGGGCTGTCATAGTATGGCTCATCTTGCTGAGCCGCTGCAACTGAGAAGGTTGCAACGGCCGTAATCAGCAATATGAATAATCTTTTCATTCTACTTGAACTTAGCAAAGAAGTCATTGCCCTTGTCATCTACAAGTATGAATGCAGGGAAGTTCTCCACCTCAATCTTCCATATAGCCTCCATTCCAAGTTCAGGATATTCAACGCACTCTATGCTGCGGATAGAGCTCTGAGAGAGTACTGCAGCCACACCGCCGATTGTACCCAGGTAGAAGCCGCCGTGTTTGTGGCAGGCCTCTGTAACCTGCTGTGTGCGGTTACCCTTGGCTATCATTACCAGTGAAGCGCCATGGCTCTGGAACTCATCTACATACGGATCCATACGGTTGGCTGTAGTAGGGCCCATTGAGCCGCAAGGATATCCTGCCGGTGTTTTGGCAGGGCCGGCGTAGAGGATAGGATGATTCTTAAAGTAAGCAGGCATCTCTTCTCCTGCGTCCAGGCGGGCCTTGAGTTTTGCGTGGGCAATGTCACGCGCAACTATGATGGTTCCCTTAAGGTTTACGCGGGTGCCAACGCTGTATTTGGTAAGCTCTGCGCGAACGGCGTCAATGCCCTTATTCAAGTCTATCTCAATGCCGTTAGGGCCTTCGCCCGGACGGCGGTACTCCTCAGGAATGAGTTCAGAAGGGTTGGTGTCCATCTTCTCTATCCATACTCCGTCTGCATTGATCTTACTCTTGATGTTGCGGTCTGCACTGCAACTTACTCCCATACCTATAGGGCAGCTTGCTCCGTGGCGAGGCAGGCGCACTATGCGGATGTCGTGTGCCAGATATTTGCCGCCGAACTGGGCACCCAGACCAATCTTCTGAGCCTCCTTTAAGAGCTTCTCTTCCAGGTCAATATCGCGGAATGCACGGCCGGTTTCATCTCCTGTTGTAGGCAGATTGTCATAGAACTTGATGCTTGCAAGCTTTACTGTAAGCAGGTTCTTCTCTGCTGATGTTCCGCCAATTACAAAGGCAATGTGATAAGGAGGGCAGGCTGCGGTTCCCAGAGTCTTCATCTTCTCAACCAGGAACGGAAGCAGGGTGCCTTCATTCTGGATGGTGGCCTTGGTCATAGGGTAGAAGTAGGTCTTGTTAGCACTTCCTCCGC
>CAMHRD010000085.1 GCA_946187365.1 uncultured Bacteroidales bacterium | reverse complement strand
TATCTGAAATAATCAATTTTTACTCGTTCGGTCTCGAATAGTTAGGAGCCTCACGTGTGATTGTTACATCATGAGGGTGGTTCTCTCTTACACCCGCAGCTGTTATCCTTACAAACTTAGCCTTTCTAAGAGTCTCAATATCAGGCGCGCCGCAGTATCCCATTCCGGCTCTGAGTCCGCCCGCCATCTGGTAGATGACCTCGTTCAGACTTCCCTTGTAAGGCACCTGTGCTACGATTCCCTCCGGCACAAGTTTCTTTACATCGTCCTCCATATCCTGGAAGTATCTGTCCTTTGAACCCTGCTGCATTGCCTCCAAAGAACCCATTCCTCTGTAAGATTTGAACTTTCTTCCGTTGAGGATGATGGTCTCTCCAGGAGACTCCTCCACACCTGCAAACAAAGACCCTGCCATAATGGTGCTTGCACCTGCGGCCAAAGCCTTCACTATATCTCCTGAGTAACGGATTCCGCCGTCACCAATGATTGGAATTCCGGTTCCCTTGAGTGCCTTGCTTGCAAGCATAATTGCAGAGAGTTGAGGAACGCCCACTCCTGCAACAACTCTGGTTGTACAGATGGAGCCCGGTCCTATACCCACCTTAACGGCATCTACACCGCACTCCGCCAGTGCTTTAGCGCCCTCTGCCGTAGCAATGTTTCCGGCAACTATCTGAAGGTTCTTGAACTGTTTTCTAACCTTCTTTATTGTCTCCATAACGCCCATTGAGTGACCGTGAGCGGTATCAATTACTATTGCATCAACTCCCGCCTCAGAGAGCATCTCAACTCTGTTTATAACATCTGCGGTAACGCCCACTGCGGCAGCCGTCATCAAACGGCCCATTGAATCCTTGCTTGCGTTAGGATTATCCTTAATCTTGGTAATGTCCTTATAAGTAATGAGTCCAACCAGTTCGCCCTGCTTGTTAACTACCGGAAGTTTCTCAATTCTATATTTTTGAAGCAAACGGGTAGCCTCCTTAAGGTCTGTCTTTGTGGTGGTTACCAGGTGCTCGCTGGTCATTATTGTAGAGATAGGAGTCCTCTTGTTTGAAACAAAGCGGAGGTCTCTGTTGGTAACAATTCCTATGAGTTTGTTGTTCTTGTCCACAACAGGAATTCCGCCAATGTGGTTCTCCGCCATCATTCTAAGTGCGTCTGCCACAACGGCATCCGGGGAGATGGTGATTGGGTCAAAGATCATTCCGTTCTCCGCTCTCTTTACGCGGCGTACCTGGTCTGCCTGCATCTCAATAGGCATATTCTTGTGAATGACACCTATACCTCCCTCTCTTGCAATGGCTATTGCCATATTGAAATCTGTTACGGTATCCATTGCAGCAGATACTATTGGAACCTGCAAGGTTATCTCTCTGGTGAATTTTGAAGAGATGTTTACCTCTCTTGGAAGCACTCCGGACTTAGCCGGAACAAGAAGAACGTCATCGAATGTAAGACCCTCCAGAACTATCTGGTCAAAGTCCGTTTTGTTAGTTTTCTGCTGCATGGCGGATGTTTTTGAGTTGCGTTACAATAATTTGGCGAATATACTCAATTCCGCCCAAAGCAGCAAAACCTATTTTGCCTCCGCCATCCTCTCTCTGAGCATTGAGAGCAGTTCCTGGTAACGAATAAGCCCCCAACTCTTCTGAAGCGGAGAGAGATAACGAGGCGGCACCTCTGAAGCAAAGCGGTCTATATAGAGGTGAGGAGGCAGCCGGCGGATAAAAGCGGAGATAAAGTCCAGATACTCGCTGAGGGTGAAGTAATGGAAATCATCGCGATGGAGTTCATACTCTTTCTCCATGCGGGTACCCTTAATTATCTGCAACTGGTGGAATTTGACGGCGGTAAGAGGAAGGGAGGAGATAATCTCTGCCTCATCTTCCATCATCTTAAGGCTCTCCCCCGGAAGGCCGAATATGAAGTGACCGCACTGGGTAAGCCCCCTTTGTGCAGTCTGCTCCACCGCCCGTCTGGCGCACTCAAAGTTATGACCGCGCCCTATCCTTTCCAGCGTTTTGTCATAGCAACTCTCTATGCCATACTCTATTATCACGATATGTTTCTCAGAGAGCTCCGCCAGGTAATCCAGCTTCTCCTCATCTATGCAGTCCGGCCGGGTACCCACCACAATCCCCTCAATATCTGGATGCGAAAGGGCCGTCTCATAGAGCTCCTTAAGCCTCTTCAAAGGGGCGTAGGTATTGCTGTAGGGCTGGAAGTAGGCAATGTAGCGCTGAGCATGACGGTAACGCACCCTATGGAACTCTATACCCTCCTCAATCTGCTGAAACAGAGGCTTGTCCGGAGTGCAGTAGTTGGGGTGGAAGGCGTTGTTGTCACAGAAAGAGCAGCCGCCAAAGCCCTTGCTTCCGTCTCTGTTAGGGCAGGTAAATCCTGCATCCACAACCACTTTCTGAAGCCTGGCTCCGTACTTTTGTCTGAAGTAATCTACAAAGGAGTTTAATTCCATATAATGACTTGCTCTTTGATACAAATATAGTCGTTTAATTTTTGTACATTTGTCTTGTTAAGAATTATGACAATGAAAAAATTTCTCTTGCTGCTCTCCGTAGCACTTCTTTGGAGCATTTCTCTCTCCGCTCAGGGTGCGGGTATGCTCTTTAACAAAATCAACACAGAGGTCAAAGCCAAATATGCTCCCGATTCCAGAGACAAAACCTACAACGTCACTCTCCTGGAGAAGGATGGCAAACTGGTTCTAATTGGTTCAACCACAGAGAAAGAGGCGGTTGAAGAGTTGGTTGCAAGACTTGCAGACGCAGGCATCAACGCTCAGAACAGGATAGATCTTCTTCCTTCCAAATCTCTGAAAGGCAAGACTTACGGAGTTGTATGCATGTCTACCGCAAGTTTCAACAGTGATCCCGGATTCAGCGCAGAAAGTGGTACTCAGGCACTTATGGGAATGCCTGTAAGAATTCTTGAGGAGGATGACGGCTGGTACCGCTGCATAAACATGGAGGGTTACACCGCCTGGGTTATTACCCGCAGCATTGCGGAGATGACAGAGGAGGAGTATGACGCATACCTTGCAAAACCAAAAGTTTTTGTAACAAAGAAATACTCTACGCTCTACTCTGAGAAGAATGTTAACTCCCTGCCTGTAAGTGATTTGGTATGGGGTTGCATTATGATTGACGAGGGTAAGAGCGGCTCCTGGAGAAAGGTTTCCGTTACAGACGGAAGAACAGGTTACGTTCCCGCTTCTGACGTTATTGACCTTAAGGTCTGGATGAAGAACGCACAGCCAACTGAGAAGAACATAATTGAGACTGCAAAGCAGTTCTGCGGCTTCCCATACGTATGGGGCGGAACCTCCGTAAAGGGCGTAGACTGCAGCGGTTTAAGCAAGAGCGCTTACTTCCTCAACGGATACGTTTTAAGAAGAGACGCCTCCCAGCAGGTTAAGACCGGAGACAGCGTAGACGTTCACAAATTTGTGGAGGGAGATTACACAAAAGAGGCACTCAGTGCCTTACGCCCCGGAGACCTTCTCTTCTTTGGACGCAAAGCAGAAAACGGCAGACGTGAAAGAGTTACCCACGTTGCAATCTATATGGGAGACGGTATGATTATCCACTCTTCCAATGTTGTGAGAATCAACTCATTGATTCCGGGAGAAAATGACTACTACGCAGGAGCAAAGAGACTCCTTAAGGCACGCCGCATCATTGGAACTGCAGACCAGGGCAAGGGCGTTGTAAGCGTAGCAAAAGCAGGACTGACAAAGTAAAATCATAATAGAAATCAACAGACATGACCGACAGACGAACATTCCTAAAGAGCGCGGGACTTATTGGAGCGGCAGCCGCTCTGCTGAGCCCTTCACAGATTTTTGCTCGTGCAAAAGGTATCTCCAAACCAAAGGGAACCAAAGAGTTGGAACTTGAGTGGTGCCCGTTCACCGCAAAGATGAAACACGTTTTCACCATCTCCAACTCATCCAGAAGTACAACCCCTATCGTACTCACCAGAATCTCATACGACGGATACATTGGATACGGTGAGGCAGCAATGCCGCCTTATCTTGGAGAGACTACCAACTCTGCGATTGACTACCTGAAGAAGGCAAGACCTGTCCTTAAGAAGTTTAAGGATCCGTTTATGATTGGAGAGATTATGGCGGAGATGGATGCCATCACTACATATAACTGTGCAGCAAAGGCTTCCATAGATATTGCTCTTCATGACCTTGTAGGTAACATGATTGGTCAGCCGTGGTGGAAGATCTGGGGATTCAACCCAAAGAACTGCCCATACAACTCATTTACAGTTGGTTTGGCTTCTCACGATGAGGTTCTTGAGAAGGCAAAAGAGGCTGCCGCAGAGGGTCACCTCATCAAAGTTAAACTCGGAAGAAGCGAGGAGCAGGACAAGATGATGATCAACACCATCCGTGAGGTAACGGATACTACAATCTGTATTGATGCAAACCAGGGATGGAAAGACAAGCACTATGCTCTTGATATGATCAACTGGCTGGCCACCAAGAACGTCAATATGATTGAGCAGCCTATGCCAAAGCTTATGCTTGAGGAAACCGGCTGGCTTACAGAGCGTTCACCTCTTCCTATCATGGCAGATGAGGCTTGCCAGAGACTTACTGACGTAAAGAAACTCTACGGCCACTACTCCGGAATCAACATCAAACTTATGAAGTGTACCGGACTGCATGAGGCAAGAGAGATGGTATCTCTGGCTCAGGCACTCGGTATGAAACTTATGATTGGCTGTATGACTGAGACTTCTGTTGCCATTGCTGCCGGTGCTCAGATTGCTCCTGTTTGCGAATGGACAGACCTTGACGGTAACTGGCTCATTGCCAATGACTGCTTCCACTCCTCAACCGTTGAGGACGGAAGAATTGTTCCGTCATCCAAGCCGGGTCTTGGCCTCAGCATAAACAAGGGAGTAGACCTCAAGTTTGCCGCTCAAGAAGATTAAACAGTAAAAAAGAGATATATGAGAAACTTAAGAACCATTAAGAAGGATGTAGAATTCCTTATTGGAGAGGTTGTTGACGATTGCTTTATCTACCTGGAACTCAATGCAGAGGCAGATGTAGACAAAGTTGGTGAGATTATAGGTGACGCTCTAGACCTCCAGGATGATTTGTTTGACAAGATTAACCATCGTCCGGAGGAGATTAAAGCGGACAAATACTACAGGGGAGTTTCCAAAGAACTCGTTGAGGGCATAGATGCTCTCTATGAGCGTCTTAGCGCACTCAGCAAAAAGTAGGATTACAACCTGTAACGGTTTAGACGGGCGGCAAGAAATCTCTCTTTGCCGTCCGTCACTGCGTTAAGCAGTGCGTGAAAGCGGTCAGAGTGGTTGGGGTAGACAAGGTGGCAAAGCTCGTGGGCTATCACATAGTCCATCAGTTCCGTAGGGAGCAGTACCAGATACATATTGAGGTTGATGTTACGCAGTGTTGAGCAGCTGCCCCAGTTGGTGCGGTTATTCTTTATTGCCACCCTCTTGTAACGGAACGGATCCTCAACTATCTCCCCCTTGGCGTTTTTGATTTTCACCTTGGAGGAGAGCAGCAGGTACATCTGCCGGGTCCTCTCCGGAAGTACCTTGTGAGCCAGTTTGTTCACCCTGTAGGGGGTCATCTCCTGCTCATTATCTGCAATCACGTCATAATATTTTGGGCACTTTATTGTCATTGATTTTGCAAAAGAGGAAAAAAGTCATACATTTGCACCCCCGAACAAATCGGGAGACAAAATTAATAATAACAATTAAAATCTTAAGCAGATGGCTGAGTATTTAAATTCAGACAAAAAGCAAGAGATCTTTGGTAAGTACGGAAAGTCTAATAAAGACACTGGT
>CAMHRD010000084.1 GCA_946187365.1 uncultured Bacteroidales bacterium | reverse complement strand
ATATGTGGCGGAAAACCTAATGCGGCGCAAATATAGTTATAAATTCCTCAGATTGATAAATACCAACAAATCGGGATTGCAGCATTGGGCCAAATGGCATACCTTTGCCGCCGAAATGAAAAGGTTATCGGATCTCAAAACGGGTGAAAAAGGGGTAATTGTGAAGGTCTTCGGTCACGGGGGCTTCCGCAAGAGAATTGTGGAGATGGGCTTCATAAGGGGAAAGGTTGTGGAGGTTCTCAACAGCGCTCCTTTGAAGGATCCTATTGAGTACGAGATAATGAACTACCACATTTCTCTGAGAAGGAGCGAGGCCTCTCAGATTGAGGTAATCTCCGTTGAAGAGGCGGAACACCTTGCAAGTGAGCACAATCCGCGCACCGGCAACTTTATACCTTCCTGCATAGGATGCAAGGAGGCAGACTGCAAGTTCAAGAACATGGCAGAGCATACGGACCCGTTTGAAGATGCTCTCTTTAGAGGTGCTGCAGAGAAGAGCAAGGAGATAACCGTTGCACTGGTTGGAAACCCGAACTGCGGAAAGACATCTCTTTTCAACAGAGCCAGCGGGTCTCATGAGAGAGTAGGAAACTACAGCGGCGTAACCGTTGGTGCGGTTAAGGGAAAGATGTACTACCGTGGCTATCGCTTCACTTTGATTGACCTCCCCGGAACCTACTCACTATCTGCATACAGCCCGGAGGAGAAATATGTCCGCCGCTCCATTGTAAAGGATTCTCCAGATGTGGTACTCAACGTAATAGACTCCTCCAACCTGGAGAGAAACCTCTTTCTTACCACCCAGCTCATTGATATGAATGTGAGAATGGTGATTGCTCTCAATATGTATGACGAGCTCACTCAGAGGGGAGATGTGCTTGACTATGAGGCTCTTGAAAAGCTTATAGGTGTCCCGATGGTTCCCGTAGTTTCCACAAAGGGAACGGGCATTGCCAAGCTATTTGACACAATCATAGACCTTTACGAGGAGGGAGAGAAGACAAAGAGTATTGTAAAACACATCCACGTTGCTCACGGACCGGTGGTTGAGAGAAGCGTAGAGCGCTTAAGAGAAGCCATTTACAAGAATCCGAACGCAATGGATCTCTACACTCCAAGATACCTGGCTCTGCGTCTTTTGCAACACGACAAAGAGATAGAAGAGGTGCTCAATGCATTCAGCAACAAGGAGGAGATTCTGAAGATCAGAGACGCTGAGGTTGAGAGCATTGAGCGTGAAACGGGAGATACTCCGGAGACCGTTATTATGGACTCAAAGTACGGCTTCATAGACGGCGCAATAAGAGAGACTTACAAGGCCGGAGAGAGAAAACCGGGAACCACTCCAACAGAGAAGATAGACAACATTGTAACTCACAGAATATGGGGCTTCCCAATCTTCCTTATAGCCCTCTATCTGATCTTCCAAGCTACCTTCTCGCTAGGTCAGTACCCTATGGACTGGATAGATGCCGGAGTAGACTGGCTGGGTAACTTTGTTGGAGAAAGAATGAGTGACGGATGGCTCAAGGCTCTTATTGTAGACGGTATAATTACCGGCGTTGGCGGAGTGTTGGTGTTCCTTCCTAATATCCTCATTCTCTTCTTCTTCATCTCCCTGATGGAGGCCAGCGGATATATGGCCAGAGCCGCCTTCATTATGGATAAGATCATGCACAAGATTGGACTCCACGGCCGTTCATTTATTCCGCTTATGATGGGATTCGGATGCAACGTTCCGGCGGTTATGGCAACCCGTACCATAGAGAACCGCAACGCCAGAATGATTACTATCTTGATCAACCCTCTTATGAGTTGCAACGCCAGATTGCCTATCTATCTGCTACTTACGGGAATCTTCTTTCCAAAGAGCGCAGCGTTGGTAATCTTTTCCATCTATTTGGGAGGCGTCATACTGGCTGCACTTATGGCCAAACTATTTGGCAAGTTGATTTTCAATGAGGATGAGACTCCGTTTGTAATGGAGCTTCCGCCTTACAGAATTCCAACCTGGAAATCACTTTTAAGAGACACCTGGGACAAGGGCAAGCAGTACATTCACAAGATAGCCACAGTCATTCTAATTGGAACGCTAATTGTCTGGGCTTTAAGCTATTTCCCTAGCGGAGATCCGGACCCTGTAACCCGTTTGGAGAACTCCTATCTTGCAATGATAGGCAACTTTATCTCTCCAATCTTGTCCCCTATAGGATTCCACTGGCAGGAGACCGTCTCACTTCTCAGCGGTATGGCGGCTAAAGAGATTGTGGTGAGCACAATGAATATGCTCTATACCTTTAACGGTGAGCTCATTATAGGCAGTGTTCTCACGCCTGCCGTAGCCTTGGCATTTATGGCCTTCACGCTTATCTACTTCCCTTGCATTGCAACAATAGGCGCAATCAAGCATGAGACCGGCAGCTGGAAATGGGCCATCTTCACTGTCTGCTACACCCTTGTCCTTGCCTGGGTTGTTGCCCTCCTCCTCTCCAAGATCTTTGCACTGCTATAACTCATAAAAAAAAGAGATGCGTTGGCATCTCTTCTTTTTTTGTAGGAGATAGGAGAATCGAACTCCTATTTAGGGAATGAGAATCCCTTGTCCTAACCGTTAGACGAATCTCCCGTTACTCCCTTGTTTGGGAAATGGACTGCAAAGATATGAAATTCTTTTAATTCTGCAAGTCCCCCCTATTTTAACGTACTCCCAGGGCGTAGAGGAAGTGGGAGAAGATGGCAGGATGGCAGATGATTGGGAAGATGAAGCCGTAGACGGCACCCCAGAAGTGGGCGGTGTGGCCTATGTTATCTCTGTTTCTCTTGGCCATCCACTGGCAGTAAATAAGGTAGAGCGGTGCAAAGATGTAGCCCGGAATTGGGACGGGTATGAAGTAGATGTAAATGCCTATCCGTGGGTCAAAGAGCACTGAGGCAAAGAGCACCGCAGATACGGCACCTGATGCTCCAACCGCATTATAACTCTCTGTATTCTTATATTTTACAAGGTCCGCAAGTGTGCTGATTACCACGGCGGAGAGATACATTAAAACATATAGAACTATGCCGAGGGGTTGACCAAAGAAGAGGGTGAAGTATTGCTCCAAGTAGGTTCCGAAGAAGTAGAGTGTGAGCATGTTAAAGAAGAGATGCCCCCAACTTCCGTGAACAAAGCCGTATGTAAGAAGGCGGTAATACTGACGGCGGTGGTAGGTGTTGAAGGCGTTGAAGAGGGTTTTACCTAGGAACCCTTCTACATAAAAGCCTAAGAGGCTGACAATTGCAGTTACAGCTATGAGAATGACGGTGACCATTGCGTTGTTGCGGTTGTTTGTTGTGCAAAAGTAACATCATTTTTTGGTATATTTGACGGATAGAATTAAGTTCAGGCTTATGAAACGTACTATTCTTTTGATTGTGGCAATTGTGGGAAGCTTCTCTTTGCAGGCTCGCAAGAAAGAGGTGGACCCAAGAACCTTCAACGTATCTAAGGACAGCGTTGTGTTTCAGACAGAGTTCAGAGGAGCGTGGCTCTCTACCGTGGAGAGCATAGACTGGCCAAAGGTGCGCATACTGCTTAAGGCTCAGACCAGAGCAGACGGAACAGTTGAAAAAAGCGGAGAGGTGAAGGCCAGAGTTGAGATGCAGAGAGACTCTCAGAAGAGGGCGCTGGTAAGCCTCATTACCAAGATTAAACGCAGCGGTTGCAATGCCGTTATGTTCCAGATAGTGAGCAACTCAGACGCACTCTATCCTTCAAAGATTCTGCAGTGGGCACCTACTCTTACGGATACTCCGGGTGAGGGTCCGGGATATGATCCGCTGGCAGTTGCAATTAAGACTGCCCACTCTCTGGGAATGGAGATTCACGGCTGGATTAATCCGCTAAGAATAGGTAAGGTTACGCTTCCTCGCCGTGAAGATAATATCTGCTACGTTAAGAACAATCTGGTTCAGGAGCATAACGGTATGCTTTACTGGGATCCTGGCTACCAGGAGGTTAAGGACTACCTGGGAGCACTTGCTACGGAGATTATGACCAACTATGATTTGGACGGACTGCACATAGATGACTACTTCTATCCGTGGGGAGTTAAAGGAAAGGGAGAGCAGGTTAAGCCTAAGAAGAATGAGATGGTGTGGAATGATGCAACGCTCTTTGCAAAATATGGCAACGGTAAGACACTGGATGAGTGGAGAGAGAGCAACATAAATGATATAGTAAGAGTGCTTCATACGGCAGTGCATAAGGCAAAACCTAACGCTGTGTTCGGTGTCTCTCCGGCCGGCAGACTGGTTAATACTCAGGACCTTTACGCAGATCCAATCAATTGGGCAAAGGAGGGAACAATAGATTATCTCATACCTCAGATTTACTGGCAGCACGGACATGAGATTGCAGACTTTAAGAAAGTTCTGGACAGTTGGGCCGGAATACTGGGAAACACTCCGGTGATTGCCGGACTGGCTGCTTACCGTTATCCGAGCAAGGCATTCCCTTCTATGGATGAGTTCAAACTGCAGGTTGAAGAGTGCCGCGCCGCTCCGTACGCAACAGACGGAACCGCATACAATGTTGTGGGAGAGTGCTGGTTTACAACACATAACATTATTACAGACGAGTTCACAAGTTATCTTTTGAATAACATTTATCTGGAAGACGTTCCAACTCCTTCACTTGGAAGAAGCAACGCAGATATAGGTTCTCCGGAACTTACAAAGGTCAGCAACATGCTGCGCTGGAGTGAGGTTAAGGGTGCAGACAACTATGAAGTTTACCGTTTGGTTGAGGTTGAAGGCAAGAAGACCGCAGAGGGTGGACGCGTCTTTAATGCGGTGAGAGAGAAACGTTTGCACGCCTTCTCGCTAGGAAAGATGGAGAGGGGATTCAACTATTTTGTGGTGGCCGTAAAGGGCAGCCGCCGTTCAGAAAGAAGTAATATAATTTTTATTAAGGAATAGAGATGAGAAAGTTTTTTAGTATGGCTGCGGTAGTTACCGCACTTTTTTCTATGAGCTTGCTTTCCGGTTGCGGAGGCGGCGGTGGAAAATCTTTGGATCCTGATCCAACTCCAACCCCCACACCAACTCCAACACCTTCCACAGATGCTTACAAGTTCAACAGTTCAAAAGACAAGGTTATTCTCACCCATGAATTCCGTGCGGCGTGGCTTACCACCGTTGGCGGATATGACTGGCCTGCAGGCGTTAAGGACGCTACTCTGCAGCAGAACAACCTGAGAAATATGATTCAGAACATAAAGAACGCCAACTGCAACGCTGTAGTTATGCAGGTGTGCTGCAACTCAGACGCAATGTGGCCTTCTTCCATTCTTCCGTGGAGTTCCGTTCTTACAGGAACTCTGGGAAAAGATCCCGGATATGACCCGCTTGCTCTTGCAGTTCAGACCTGCCACAACGCAGGACTGGAGATTCACGCATGGCTTAACCCTCTGAGAGTAGGTTCCACTTCTACCGTACGCCCTGCAAATCACCCTGCAGTTATGCATCCCGATTGGGTTCAGACATACGGTTCCAACTACTACTGGGACCCGGGTAACCCAGAGGTAATCAGCTATTTGAAGAGCGTTGCCGTTGAACTTATGACCAAGTATGATTTGGACGGACTGCATATTGATGACTACTTTTATCCCGATGGATTGAAGGCAGACAAGAAGGAGTGGAATGATGATGCTCTCTATGCTCTTTACGGCGGCGGACTCTCACTTGAGAAGTGGAGAGAGAGCAACATCAACAAAGTTGTGAAGGCTCTCTATGACGGAGTAAAAGAGACCAAGCCTAATAAGATATTCGGAGTCTCTCCTGCAGGACGTCTTCCTCTTACAAGATACCTCTATGCAGATCCTGTTCAGTGGGTTGAG
>CAMHRD010000083.1 GCA_946187365.1 uncultured Bacteroidales bacterium | reverse complement strand
TATCCGGCCTGGTCTACATAGAGTCCCTTCTCCATAAGTATGTTCTTAAGGTTCTCTGCAGATGCTGAATCCTTTGAGTGGTTTCTGTTGAAGACCAAAAGAACGTTAGGGTTGCTGAGTTCCTGGCACTTTTCAATAATCATATTTGCAAGTGCCTCGTTCTGACGCTCCTGTGAGAGCGGTGCCTGGAAAAAGCAGGTGCTCATATCAAGCAGAGAGTCTGCAGAGGCGTCAAGAGGTGAAACTATCGGGATTCTCTTTTGGTCTGCAACAGGGATGAAAACTCTCAGTGCGGAACTTCTTACAGGGCCTATAATAAGGTCAGACTCAAGGAGTTCATCTGAGTTGAGAATAGACTCCAACGTCTTTCCTTCACTCTGGTCAATTACGTTTATCTGAAGGTTGGCGCCCTCTTCCTTAAGCTGGGTTGCAGCAATCAACGCTCCGGCGTAAAAGTCCATATAGTTGCCGTTTACTTTTCCGGTGGCGTTGATAGGGAGTACCAGTGAGATAACTCTTTTACGGTTGACATCAATGTAAGGAACCTCCTTGTAACCGTCATAATCATAATTTGTTGTGACGTTATTGTTGCCGTTGTTGTTATTACCGTTGTTGCTGAGGTCTGTGGTGGTGTTTGTAACATCCGTATTCACAGTATATTCCACAGGTGTGCGGGTACCCATCTGAGGAATGCGGAGAACCTTGTATCCCTTAAGGCGGTCTGAGGTCATTCCGTTGAACTGCTTAATGAGAACCTTGGAAACTCCGTACTTCTTGGCAATCTCGTCCAGATCTTCAAACCATCTGACCTTGTGGTTTATGTAAGGGATATCTTCTCCGTCTGCAGTTGTGACAGTATCCTTTCCAAAGGTAGAATCCTGCCTGTTGTTTGTGGTTTTTGAACCGGAGTCAGATGAGGTCTTTGGAGTAACGGGAATGTAGAGTATCTGCCCCTCTTTCAGGCCGTTGGAGAGTGCCGGATTCTCCAACTGAAGTTCGTTGGCGGAGATATTGTACGCTTTGCAAATGGAGTAAATGGTCTCTCCTTTTTTGACGTAGTGGACATACATCTTCCTTCCCCTTTGGCTAATGATTTCAGTAGATACGGTCACCTTCACCTGGGCTTCAATAAGCTGAGGTGAAAGCAGCAGAAGGAGCATCAAAGCTACGGATGCACATCCTCTGCCTAATATGGCAGATAAACGTCTCATAATCTTGCAAGCATGTTCTTTATATTCTCTTCTATTCTCTCAAATATGTTCTCGTCGTAAGGCTGCTTTACAAACTTCTCACCCACAACGGCTTCATAGAGTTCAATGTAACGGTTGGAGATGCTCTCAACAATCTCATCTGTCATTGGAGGAACAACCTCTCCCTTGCGTCCCTGAAATCCGTTATCCATAAGCCACTCTCTTACAAACTCTTTGGAGAGCTGTTTCTGCTGCTCGCCTTTGTCAAATCTCTCCTGATATCCCTCTTTGTAGAAATATCTTGAGGAATCCGGCGTATGGATCTCATCCATCAGACAGATTTCTCCGTCCAAAAGTCCGAACTCATATTTTGTATCTACAAGTATCAGGCCTCTCTCTGCAGCCATCTCTGTACCTCTTGCAAAGAGCTTAAGGGCAGCCTCTTCCACCTTTGCATAAATATCTGCAGGAATGATACCCTTGGCAATAATCTCCTCTTTTGAGATATCCTGGTCATGTCCTCCAATCTCCGCCTTGGTGGTAGGGGTAACAATTGGGTGGTCAAACTTCTGGTGCTCTCTCATTCCATCCGGAATCTTTACGCCGCAGATCTCTCTTGCACCTGCTTTGTATGCTCTCCATGAACTTCCTGTAAGATAGCCTCTTACAATCATCTCAACAGGCAGTGGCTGGCACTTGTATCCAACGGTAACCATAGGGTCCGGAGTAGCAATCTTCCAGTTGCGAACAATGTCTGTAGTGCAGTCCAGAAACTTGGATGCTATCTGGTTGAGAACCTGTCCCTTATAAGGGATACCCTTTGGAAGCACAACATCGAATGCAGAGATTCTGTCTGTTGCAACCATTACCATGTACTTGTCTTTGATGAAATAGACGTCACGGACTTTCCCGGTATACTTCCCGGTAAGATCCTTGAAGTCGAAGTCTGTTCTTGTAATAGAGTTCATAATATTTGTGTTACAAAGTTTTAGCAAATTGTTCCAATTTTTCTGCAAAGGTCTCCCAACTCAGTTCTTTCTTAAGAGCCTCAATGTTAGAGACGTACAGCTCTTTCTTTCCCTCTTTGAAATACTCCTCGATGGTTTCTGCAACCGCAGCGGCGCTTACCTCTTTTGTAAGTATGCCCGTCCCTTTGCCGCCTATGCTCTCCACCAATCCTCCCACCGGAGTGGTAATCATAGGGAGGTTGAAACTCCAGCTGATGGAGCTTATACCGCTCTGAGTGGCAGAGCGATACGGCAGCACGCAAACATCTGCAGCGGAGAAATATCTCTTCACTTCTCCGTCCGGAATAAAGCGGTTGAATATATAGAGGTTTTTCTTGCAGCGTGCAAAAGGCTCGCTCTCAATGATTTTGGTGCAGTAATCAAAACTGCCGTAGGTCTCTCCTGCAACAACCAAAGTGTAGGAATCATCCAGAAGAGTCATTGCCTCCAGCAGAAGATCCAACCCTTTGTATGGGCGTATGAGACCAAAGAAGAGCAGCACCTTGCGCTTCATTATCTCCTCATACGTTCCGCTGAGCCCCAGCTCCTTGCGGGCCTGAAGAGTATCCATTTTCTCACCAAAGTTAGAGTAGAGAGGATGGGGGATTACTGCCGCTTTCCTATCGGGAGAAATAGATTTCAGATCCTCCTCAACAGCTTTGCTGAGGGTGATGATGCCGTCTTGTTTGGAGATAAAGTAACGCGCCAGAGGGGCGTCAAAGAAGTGACGTTCGTGAGGTAAAACGTTGTCCATTATGGAGATACACTTTACCCCCTTCTTTTTCAGTTTGGAGCAGACCCTGCCCAGTGAAGGGGCAAAGTAGCTCATCCAATATCTTGTAATCAGAATATCCGGCCTCCATTCAAGAATCTTGCGGGCAGAAGGGCCCCAGTTAAATGGGTTGGCCGTATCCAGAAGTGCCTCGCTCTCAACGGGCGAGGCATCATCGTCTTTTGCCAACCAGCTGCGTCTTTCCCGGAAAAAGGAAGGAAGGATATTGCCTTGAAAAGTTGAACGCCTTAACGGTGTGCTTTTTAGAAAGCTCCTTTAGAAGATAGGTGTTGAACTGCGATATCCCGCCCCTGAAAGGGTAAAACGAAGACAGAATTGCTATTTTCATTAGGCTACGCTCTATTTTGCAGCCTCTTTCTTCTCACTCTTAGTCTCTGTTTCTGAATCTGTTGAGCTCTTCTTCTTGTTCTTTACATACTCGTTGTTGAGCCCCTCAATGATATCGTTGGTGATATCCAAAGATGGCTCTCCGCAAAGAACGGTAGTAGTTGCAGCAGTGGTGGTGAGAATAAGAGCAAACTTCTTCTCCTGGTTGTACTTCTTAACGTAAGTCTCAACTGCATCCATCACCTTGTTGAGCATAACAGTCTGTTCCTCCTGAATCTCAGCCTCTTTCTGTGCGCTGAGGTTCTGAAGATCCTGCTGACGGTTGGTAAGAACGCGGTTGCGCTCCTGAGCCTCAGCCTGAGTGAGCAGGCCTTTATTAATCTTATTTTCAAAGTCTTTAGCTGCGTTCTGGAAATCTCTTCCCTTTGCCTGAAGCTCGTTCTGAATCTTCTCAACCTTAACCTCCAACTCGCTCTTGAGATCGTTGAACATATCAAAGTTGTTGATAACTGAATCCAACTGAACGTAAACTATACTGCCGGCTGCAGGAGCTGCGTTGCCGTCTCCGTTGGCTACATTGTTCTGATTCTGTTTGCAAGAGGTGAAAGCAATGGCAAGAGCCACGCAAAGGAATAACTTAATCTGTTTCATCTTATTATACTTTATGTTTATAATTCACTTTTGGGCGGGGCAAATTTAGTAAAAAATGCGCTTTATAACTATTTGAGTTGCCGTCTGTAGGCCTGAATTGTGTTTTCAAGGCCCATATAGAGGGCGTCACAAACCAGGGCGTGACCTATTGAGACCTCCAGCAGAGCCGGAATGGTCTGGGCAAAGTACCTGAGGTTCTCAAGGTTAAGATCGTGCCCGGCGTTGAGTCCAAGCCCGCATCTAACCGCCTCCTCTGCCGCCTTGAAGTAAGGCTCAATGGCCTTTTCTCTATTCTCACGATAGCCTTTGGCGTAGGCCTCAGTGTAGAGTTCAACCCTGTCACAGCCGCATTCCGCCGCATTTGCAACCATCTCCGGGTTTGGATCTACAAAGATGGAGACGCGTATTCCCGCCTCTTTGAACATCTTACAGATGCCCCTGAGGTACTCCTTATTTTTAACGGTGTCCCAGCCGGCATTGGATGTGAGTGCATTTTCCGCATCGGGGACAAGAGTTACCTGCGCCGGTACAACACTCAGCACCAGTTTGTTAAAAGGCTCCTTTGGGTTTCCCTCAATGTTGAATTCCGTTGTCACGATAGGTTTGAGGTCTATTACATCCTGCCTTCTTATATGCCTCTCATCCGGCCTTGGGTGAACCGTAATACCCTGTGCACCAAACTTTTCACAGTCCACCGCACATTTGAGTACATCCGGCATATTGCCGCCGCGGGCGTTTCTGATGAGAGCTATTTTATTAATGTTAACGCTAAGTCTTGTTTCCATTTCCTGTGAAGAAGATTTATAACGGAGCAAAATTATGAAAATATACGTAACTTGCGAAAAATTAAAAGATACTATGAAAGTAGCTCTCTTTGGCAGAACAATAGCACCGTCAAGCGTGCCCAAACTGGCTGAACTTCTTGCAATAATCCTCTCTCACAGGGATCTCTGCATTGTCGTTTACCGCCCTTTTCTGGAGCACGTAAGGTCTCTGGGTGAGAACCTTTTACCTGCTGACTGCCAGACCTTTTCCTCATATAGTGACCTGCCTTCGGATACCGGACTTCTGCTCTCTCTGGGCGGAGACGGAACCTTCCTAAGCAGCGTACCTCTCGTTAGGGACAAGAGAATCCCCATTGCGGGCATAAACTTTGGCCGCCTGGGCTTTCTAACTACCTCTCAGAGAGCAGAGGGGATGGAGAAACTGCTCTCCGGAAACTTTAAGACGGAGAGCCGCAACCTTCTTAAGATGGAGTACGGAGATATGCCTGAGGGCTTTTACCCATTTGCGCTGAATGAGTTCTCCGTTATGAGGAGCGGTCCTGCAGTTTTGGAGTTGGAGATAAAGGTGAACGGCACGGCTATTCCGCGTTATATGGCAGACGGTGTGCTGATTGCAACCTCAACCGGTTCTACCGCATACTCCATGAGTGCCGGAGGACCAATTGTGATGCCTGGCTGCAAAGTGCTGATTATAGTTCCCGTAGCACCACACAACCTTAATATAAGACCTCTGGTGGTGCCGGATAGTTCTGTAATAGAAGTCTCTTTCTCAACTCGTTATAAGAATGCAACGGTCTCTGCAGACAACCGTTCCTTCCAGGTTCCGAACGGTTCCACCCTACAGTTTACAAGCAGTGACTGCGGGGTTATTCTGGCAGATTCAGATAACGATTTTGTTCAGACGCTTAGCCGCAAGCTTTATTGGGGAGCAGATTGGCGCAATACGGTATAAAATTGTTATATTTGCCACCTATTGACTGTATATGGAACAAATATCTACACTTCCCACTCACGTCTCCATTATAATGGACGGCAACGGGCGCTGGGCCAAAAAGCTCGGCAAAGATAGATTGGAGGGGCACAAAGAGGGTGTTGAGAGTGTCCGCGCCTGCATTGAGCTGTGCGTGGAG
>CAMHRD010000082.1 GCA_946187365.1 uncultured Bacteroidales bacterium | reverse complement strand
CGGAAAGACCTCAAAGAACTCTTTACTGCTCCACGGGAACGGGTAGTGCTCCTTTGGTACAATCTCCTTGCAGATAACATCTGTCTTCTCAAATCCCTTGCAGATGTTTTCCGCCGCCCTCAAAGCCTGGCCGCTCTGTGAATAGTAAAAGAGAACCGCTTTCATATTACTCTGATATTCTGAATTTTAGAGTCATAACAACATACAGGTTCTCTGCATCCTCTATGCTTACGTTTGTTGTAAGAGTACCCTCTTCCTCCACCGTTTTGGTAAAGAGTACGGAGTGTTCTCCGGTAGGAACTACGGGGAGTTTGAACTTCATATTGCGGGCCTTGTAAAGTTCCAGTTTTCTGCCCAGGTGCTTTTGCAGAATCTCCTGAGCAATCTGAACCAGACAGACGCCCGGCGTTACCGGATTCCCCGGAAAATGAACGGTGTAGAGATTGTGAGAAGGGTTGAGCCTAATCACGCATCTGTACTCACTCTCCCTCTTATTCTCGGAAACTATGTGAAAGAAATCATCTATCAGTTTCATACTACATCTTTAGCGGTGTAAATCTGTACTCTATTTTATGGCGGCCGGAAAAACAGATATCTCCCTCCTCAAACCACATTTTTCGTCTGCCTGTTTTAATCTCTTGGTTGTTAAATATATGGGCCAGTATAAAGTTAAAATCCTTACTCAGCGCTCTTCTTATAAACCACCTGTTGGCAGGGCCAATTACGTTGAGAATCTTGCACTTGCCCCTCTCAAATGTAAAATCAAAGACCTTAACTCCCATCTCGTTAATTACCGTCCCAACCAAGCCCTCCTCCCTGCTCTCCATAACGCATATTCCGGTAATCTGCTGGCTCCTTACAAAGATACGCAAATTATACTCTTTGCAGAGAGAATCACTTTGGGCGCTCTCTCCACTCTGCGCGCTCAGCGGAGCCAGTGTAAAAAGCAATATGTTAATCAATAACAAAAATCTCATCCTTCAGCGGCGCATTAATCTTTGTCTTATTGAGTTTTACAAGCGTCTCATCTCCGCTCTTTTCCACCATACGTACGCTGCTTACCATAGTAAAAGCGGAGTTGAAATGAATCTCCACAACCTCATATATCTGCTTGAGTTCCTTTTTCTTAGGATAGAGGCGTGCAAAGTAGGCTCCATCCTTCTCCCAAATCTCCGCAGTAAAATCGGGAGAGTTCTTAAGCCCCGCACCCGTAATGCAGTCTACAATAATTCCGGTTATACGGCGGAAGATTTTGTTCTCCTGAACGTTAATGTTCTGGGTTGATTTTGAGGTCTTTATCTGCACATTGTCTCCGTTGAGCAGAAAGATATAGTCGTATGGAGAGCTGTACTGCCAGAGAAGTCTGTTGGGCTTTTTAAAGAACATCTTTCCCTGTGAAACCATCTGACGGCTAAGCATTTTCATACTCTTGGTCTGGGTGAACTCACACTGCATGGTGCTCATCTTTGAACCCTCTGCATCTATCTTTTCCAATATCTCCCTCTGCTTCTCCTCTGTCAGTTTGTTCTGAGAGAAAAGCGTAAGCGGGAAGAGCAGTAATATGACGGTTAATAATCTCATAATCTTTTAAGTAGGGTAAGGGAGACCTCATTCTTTTCCGTACGGTTTATAACCATTATACTCCCCATGGTTTCTTGTTTTATTTTATGTGCTGCAGCATAGACACCTGATGCAGATGCTGCAAAGTTCTCCCCAAACAGATTTTTGTAGGTAAGCAGAGGTTTGTTCTTAAAGAGCCTCTCTGCCATCTCAAAGTAAGGAGCGTCATTTGCAGGATTGCCGTTTGCTCCCGTCATAACTGCCTCTATGCTCTCAATCTGAGCCTCCTCTAACATCTTCTCTGTTACCTCTTTAACTTTCTCATCTGGTGGGTTATTTAGAAGGCGTACTCCTGCAAGTTCACAGAGGTTTTGCTGATCCTCTTCTGCGCTCAGCATCATTGCAACGGATATGTCCGCATACGGAGCCATACCCTTAACTCCAACATACCCGCACTTCTTTAAAAGTTCAAAGTGTATGGCACTTGTATCCTCATGCCCTCCCACCAGAGCGTTGGAGATATTGCCAAGTTGCATCTGCATAGAGCCATCTAGGAGTGCGGCGTCAAAACTCATTCTTGAGTGTGAGTATGTGGTATTGTAACTCTTTGTCTGGGTTGCAATTGCAATGGTTGTGCTTACGGCGTTATGGATGGCCTGCATAAAGAACATAGGACTCAGCGCCTCCTCTTTGTTAGCACAAACCTGGGAGAGAAATCCGTTTGTTCTCTCAAGAGAGCCAAAGCTGGTTCCGGTAATAATTGCCTCCGGATGTTCAATGTTGCATCTTCTGAGAACCTCCAATGAGACTGCCAGCGCACGCTTAAGATATCCTGTGGAGCGGCGCATTTGATTTGGCGCAAAGTATTGGCTGAAAGGAGGATCCACTGCCTTGGCAAACGGCTCACTGCAGATGACGGGAGCCTTCATCCAACTCTCTGATAGAGGTTCCTGGATGGAGATCTGAGATGCCGCCTGTATGTAAACTCTTCTTTTCATACTTTTGATAGGATTATTGAAGAGTCATTTCCGCCAAAGCCAAAGGCGTTACTCATTATGTTTTTAATCTCACCCTTTGAATGAATCTCTGTTACCGGAACAATGCCGCCATCCATTGGAGTCTTCCAGTTGAGGCTTGCAGGAAGGAACTGATTCTCAAGAGCAAGCAGAGAGATAACCGCCTCCACTCCGCCGGATGCTCCGGTTGTATGACCGGTGTATGATTTGGTGGAAGATAGGGGCGGAATAGTATCATTGAAGAGACGCTTTATTGCAGCGCTCTCGCTCTCATCATTATTCTGGGTTGCCGTTCCGTGAGCATTTATGTAGTCAATATCTTTTGGAGTAAGCTGAGCTTTTTCCAATGCCTTTTGCATTGCAAGGAAGGCTCCATCTCCGTTAGGTGAAGAGGCGGTTTCATGGAAGGCGTCACAGGCGTTGCCGTATCCTGCAAGGCGGCATAACGGTCTCACTCCGCGCCTTCTAACTGAGGCCTCGCTCTCCAGAACAAGGTAGGCTGCTCCCTCTCCAAGGTTGAGCCCCGCCCTCTCTTTATCAAACGGACGGCAAGGCCTGGAGTCCAAAATCATAAGGGAGTTGAATCCGTTAAGATGAAATATGGAAAGGCACTCCGCACCTCCTGCAACAACAATATCCGCCATATTGCTCTCTATCATAAATGAGGCGGAGATAAGGGCGTTAGTGGCTGAACTGCAGGCTGTAGAGACGGTAGAGAGTGAAGCAAAGGGGCCAAAGTAAGAGGCAATCTCCTCAGTAGATGTTCCGCAGTTGCGAACAGCAGCAAGAGCATGCTCTCTGTCACAGCTGCTCTCATTTTCAAAGAAGAGTTCTCTCTTGTCCATTCCGCCAACTATGGTAGATGAAATAAGATGAACGTTGTCAAGATCTTCACTTTTAATGCCCGCCTCAGAGAGGGCCTCCTTTAAAGCAACAATACCCATAAGAACGGTACGGGAGGTAAGGGGATTCTCCTTAAGGCCAGCCATTTGTATAAGTTCCGCATTGCTTCTTTTTACCTCTCCAACAGGAATCTCCCGGTGGCGGCTTGTAAGGTATTTCATGCTCCCAACTCCGCTCCTTTTATTCAAAAGGGCGGAGAGAGTCTCCTCCTTTCCCACGCCAATGGCGGAGATAACTCCGGCTCCCGTTATGTAAACCGGTTTTCTCATCTATTCGGCCTCTTTATCTGTAAGGACAATCTTTACGTTTGCCTGTGCAACAAGTTTATCATTAACCTTAACGGTAATGTCTGCCAAAGTGAGGTGAAAAACCTCCTCAAGAATATGAACGTGAGTGGTAAGAACATCTTTACACTCAGGGCGGTAGAAGAACTCGCACTCCTTAACGGCGCCAATGTATCCAATCTTTATGGACTCGTTTCTTCCTCTGTTAATGCAACCCATTCTGGCGGCACAGGACTGCATCATATTCTCCATAATTCCCGCGGTGGAGAGGGTGTTGTCATCCAGAAAGATATTATCTTCCCGTATTGTGAGTTCCGTGTAAGTGTCTGTTTTGTCACTGTTTAGAACCCTGTCCACCATAACAATCGGAGGACGCTGGGGAATAAGTTTGGTTATTTCAATATCTACCGGATTCATACTAAAATGGAAAATATAAAAGTGCCTTGGCCGGATGGCTGAAGGTGAGTTTTACCGTCTCTTTGGAGAAGGTGTTGAGCGTGGCCTTCCACCATAGGTCAAAGGTTACATCATCTGTCTTGTACTCAAGCCCTTCAGATCTGATTTTGAGAGTATTGTCAAAGGCAAAGATGGAAATGCGGTCTCCCTTTTTCCCCTTCAGATAAACGGTGTTAAGAACAGGAATGAATACTCCGTAATCTGAAACCATGCAGAGAGAGATCTTCTCATTTGGGAACTTTTCTCTGAGCATCTCTGCATACTGCGGAAGGTAGGATATGTTTCCAAGAGAGTGGTCTTCTCTCTTTCCCGTAGCTCCCAAAATGGTAATCTCAAATTCCCTCCTTCCCTCTGCCACGGCCTTCTCTATAAGCTTGAGTGTGAAGCGGAAAGCCTTGGTCTGGTCATTATAGTCCTGCTCGCTCTCTTTGTGGATTTTGCTCTTGAGTCTCTTCTGCATGGAAGGAGAGAGAGTATCCATATCTCCCACAATGTAATCTGCATCAAAGCCGTTTTTCTTAAGGCTCAGACAGGCTCCGTCACAGGCAATTACAGTGGAGCGTGAAAGGAGTTTTAACGCATCCTTTCTTGTTGGAAAATTGCCGTCACAGAGAATAACAAAACTCTCTCTATTCAAACCTGAGCTTTTCATCTTCTGCCAGATTTTTATGTCCGTTTAAAAAATCCTTTGCTCCCATCCTTTTGCTTCCCGATGGTTGCAACGCTATAATCTCCAAACACTTATCTGCACACATAACATATATGCCGCTCCCCTTTATGATAACCTTTCCGCACTCTCCTCCCTTCATATCTGCCGGTGCTGTCATAAAGATTTTCATATCTGTCTTCTCACCCTTTCCGTTAACAAGAGTAGTAAGTGCTGCGGGGTATGGAGAGAGTCCTCTTACCAGAGCGTCTACCTCATCCGCTCTCTTATTCCAGGAGATTCTGCAGTTCTCCTTGTTGAGTTTAGGAGCGGCAGAGTTTAATTCGGTGAGCCCCTCCTCATTTTGAGGAACGGTTGTAACCTCTCCGTTATCAATGGCTTGCACGGTCTTAACAACCAGTGTTGCACCAATCTCCATAAGTCTGTCATAGAGAGTCTCCACGGTCTCTCTCTCTCCTATAGGGGTCTTTTCCTGAAAGATGATTCTTCCGGTATCTATCTTCTCGTCTATAAAAAATGTGGTAACGCCGCTCTCCTTCTCCTGCTGAATAATTGCCCAGTTGATTGGGGCGGCACCTCTGAATTTTGGAAGCAGTGAGGCGTGAAGGTTGAATGTTCCCTCCTTTGGCATCTTCCACACACACTCTGGTAACATTCTGAAAGCCACTACAATGAAAAGGTCTGCATTGTAACTCTTAAGAGCGGTGAGAAACTCCTCGTCACGCAGTTTAACGGGTTGGAGAATATCTATTTTCTTCTCAGACTCTTCATTGTATGAGAGTATGAATTTTTTTACGTCACTCTGTGCAATCTGCAATCCTCTCCCCTTTGGTTTGTCCGGTACGGTAACAACTGCAGGGATATCATATCCGGCATCAATCAGATCTTCAAGATTCCTTCTTACCGTTGTCCGGTTGACTTCCAGCCCATAATCGCTTTGCAGTTTTTCCATAATCTGCTGTTGTGTCATCGTATGATCTTCATCCGTATATTTCCGAAGAATCT